>CAYMXF010000196.1:0-2554 GCA_964393935.1 uncultured Planctomycetaceae bacterium | reverse complement strand
CCCGCCTCGATGATGTCCATCCCGCCGGGCATGTCCCAACTGTAGCTGCTGCCCTTGCGGTGATAGACGTGCGGATTAGGCATGTCGGGATGAAGATAGCTCGACGCGAAAATGATCCCGCTTCCATCCGGCTTGAAAAAGCCGCAGGTACACGCCCCGCCGCCGAGGCTCACTTGCTTCAAGCTCCCCGGCGAGGTCTCGCCATTCGCCGACAACTCCAACGTGAACATCTGATAGGCGTTTTGCCCCTTGGGGTACGATTGAAAGATGATCCGCTTCATGTCGGGCGCGAAGTACGCCTCGCCGGATTTTGTCAGGCCCATCTCTTCAAAAGTGAGCTGCCGCACGTTGGAGAGGATTCGCCCCTCAACATCCGGCCACTGGCCTTCCGGCGTGGCATCCGCGACGAGGACGTGAACCGGCGAGTGGCAGCCGGCGGCAACGAGTACCACCGCGACCAAGCCGGCCAGGGACTGAAAAAGCTTCATGATTTCTTAACACCTCCACCCCCTACGCTCCTGGAAGTGTACGGCACAACCCAGGCTGTGTGATCAGACTGTCTGGAAAAGCAAAAAAACAAGGTTCCTTAAGATCGGCCTAAGGGATTACCCGTAGATAAGATGCTTGCCGACTCTGACCGATTCATTGACAAGGTGCATTGGACGATCCTCCGAGCGGACACGCAGGAATTTGCTGCTAGACACGAAGCAGGTGTCCTCCTATACTAACATTCGGTTGGTGTTACGAACGAGCTAGCAAGGGTACGCGACATTTCTGCTGGAAGTTCCGCTCCTGTCTGCCTGATTCGTCTCCTGCCATCAGGTCCGGATGGTCGGACCCTTTCAATTTCGGCCCTGAAAGCAAAAGAGCGGGCCGAACCGCCCAAGACTTGAAGGAGTTCGCAAATGGGTAACAGGTTGTATGTCGGGAATTTGCCGTTCAGCATCGGTAGCTCGGACCTCGAGCAGCTCTTCGGGGCTCACGGCACGGTGCAAAGCGCGCAGGTCATCACGGATCGTGAGACCGGCCGCAGCAAGGGCTTCGGCTTCGTCGAGATGGCCTCGGACGCCGAAGCGCAGGCGGCGATCACCGCTTTGAACGGCCAGCAGCATGAAGGCCGGGCCATGACCGTAAATGAAGCGCGGCCCAAGGAAAATCGCGGCGGTGGCGGTGGCGGCGGTTACGGCGGCGGCGGTGGCCGCGGTGGCGGTGGCGGTGGCGGTGGTCGAGACCGCTACTAAGTCCGGTTTATAAACGCGACAATAATGAACGGGGAGGTCCCAGCGGCCTCCCCTTTTTTTGCGCCGATCGAGACGTCCACATCATTGCAGTTATGGGCGGACTAATTTATAATTTACGAAACGATCATCTACTCCGCCACGGCGGCTAGAAAGCGGGCGTCCTTGGATATCAACTTGCTCTGCATCGGCGACGTCGTCGGCCGGCCGGGCCGCGCCGTCCTCTCACAGGCGATCCCACGACTCGTCAAAGAGCGTGGCGTCGACTGCGTCATTGCCAACGTCGAGAACGCCGCCGCCGGCTCCGGCCTGACGAACGTCCTCTACGACAAATTCCTCCGCTACGGCGTCCATCTGATGACGCTGGGCGATCACATCTACCGAAAGAACGAGATCTTCCCAACCTTTGAAAAATCCGACCGCATGGTTCGCCCGGCAAACTATCCGGAGGGCTCAGTCGGCAAGGAGTTCGCCGTCTTTGAGACTGCGAAAGGCGCTCGCGTCGCCGTCGTTTCGCTGATGGGTCGGCTGTTCATGAAGCCGCCGTGCGATTGCCCCTATGCCGCGATCGATCGCGTGCTCGAACGGTTGCCGCGCGACGTGAAGATCGTCGCCGTGGACATGCACGCCGAGGCGACCAGCGAAAAGATCGCCATGGGTTGGCACCTCAACGGCCGGGTCAGCGTCGTTTTCGGCACGCACACGCACGTCCCCACGGCGGATGAGCGAGTCCTCGACGGCGGCACGGCCTACATCACCGACCTCGGTATGACCGGCCCCTACGACGGCGTCCTCGGCCGGCGCAAGGACCGAATTCTCCGCTATTTGATGACCGGCATGCCCTCGCCTTTCGACGTGGCCACCGACGACCCGCGAATGTGCGGCGTCCTTGTGACCGTGGACTCGGACACCGGCCGTGCGTCTCACATAGAGCGGATTCGCGTGGACGGCGTCGCGCAGGCGATGGACGAGCCGGACTGACATCGGCTCCGGCTTGCGTCAAAGCCGCGGCTTCGGTATTCCTCACACGCCATGTGTACCATCGTCGACTATCAACCTGCCTATCAAGATGGCGCAATCGCCGTCGTCCAGACCGTCTATCGCGAATACGGCTGGCAATGGGAAGCGCACGGATATCATCGCGACCTTTACACGATTGAGAATTACTACATCGAAACGGGCGGCATGTTCTGGGTCGCCCTCGATGGCGAGCGCGTCGTCGGCTGTGTCGGCGTTACGGTTCACCCTCCGGAAAGTGAATTGCACCGACTCTATTTGTTGCCGGACGTTCGAGGCCGAGGGCTGGGTCGGCGCCT
>CAYMXF010000195.1:0-6547 GCA_964393935.1 uncultured Planctomycetaceae bacterium | reverse complement strand
GAAATCGTCGACCTCGTCTTGGACGACGCTACGGTCGTGACCCTACTGTAGTCGGGCGAAAATTCGGTTTCTCCAGGAAGCGAGCCTCTGGTGGCACAACTCTCAATCAGGCCCAACTCGCGCGTGCCCTACGAGGTTCACTTCGCGGATGACTCGCTGATCGTCGTCGAAAAGCCCGCCGGCGTGGTCACGCAGCCGGGTAAAAAGCACGAGCGCGACAGCCTACTCAACGGCCTTTTCGCCGAGTACGGCCCGACCTTGCAGAACCTCGGCGAGTCGCGCGACTGGGGATTGCTGCATCGCCTGGACCGTGAGACGTCCGGGCTCATTATCGTGGCGCTGCGCAAAAGTGCGTTTGACCACCTGCTGGATCAGTTCAAGCGCCGCCTCGTGCAAAAGATTTATTGGGCGCTCGTCGCGGGAAGGCCCGTGCCGGCGCAAGGCGTTCTCCAGAAGCCGATCGCCGAGGTGGTGGGTGCTCGCAAAAAAGCGGTGCTCGCTCGCGACGGCAAGCCTGCGATCACGGCGTATCGCGTCCTACAGAGCGCCAACGACGTTTCGCTGATCGAGGCCCGCCCCAAGACCGGCCGTCTGCATCAGATCCGTTTGCACATGGCGTCGATCGGCTGTCCCGTTCTCGGCGAGGACACTTACAACGGAAAGTTCGCGCTGCCCAAGGTTCCGCGACTGTGCCTGCATGCGGCGAGCCTTTCGTTCATCCATCCCGTCGATGGCAATCGCCGGACCGTGTACTCGCCTTGGCCCCAGGACCTCGCCGCGACGCTGAAGCGATTCGGCCTGACGACACCGGATTACGGTCCGAGCAGGTGATCTGCAATTTACGATCCGTCTCACCCATCTGTCGGCGGTGAAATCGCAGTCGTACCCTCCCGCGTTGGGCGATTGGCCGACAATCGCGAAATCGAAAAAGATCTGCACATCTTGTCTATGCCGTGCGTCCGTCGTTGTTGGCATCGCCCGGACCGCTGAACGACGAACCAGAATCATTTTGGAAGACTCCCGTTGTGCGGGTAGCGTGCACAATTTGTGAACCAGGAGGTCGTCGCGATCTATTCGAGAAATGCTTTAATCGCGGCCCTCACGGTGGTTAGCGTTTTGCGCCTGAAAGGAAAAACGGAGAGGGGGGGATTCGAACCCCCGGTACAGGTATTAGCCCGTACAACGGTTTAGCAAACCGTCGCTTTAAGCCACTCAGCCACCTCTCCGGTAGATTGCTCACGGAAGAAGATCATCGACCGACCAGGGCTGTTCGCGACATTCCACGGGCCCCGGCCGGGTCGATTCACGAGCGAAACCATTCTAGCTCGAGGATTAAGAGGCGTCCAGCCGTCACGATGCCCATTGACCGGCTTCTTTTGTAAGGTTGCGGTACCGGCGATCTTTTGTCGTTAAGGCAGAGCCGCTGCATCATTCGTCATAGACCGTGTTAACGGGGGGCCTTTTGCGTCGGTGGCGTCTGGTTCTTTCGGGCCAGTACGTAGGCGCTCCGCGTCACCAAGTCCTCATCCGTAAGATTCCGAAAGCGCGGCGCCAGGCGGTCCCGACCGATGCCGCTTTCGTCGATGTGCCGTTTTACATGCACGACCTCAAATCCATTTGAACGATGGAGAGACAAATGCGCCGACAACGGCGCCCGATTGCACAAACCGCCCCGATCCCCCGCAATGAGTTTCCAATAGAAATCCGAATAGCCCCAATACCGATTCCATTCGGCTCCGGTGCTCAGCCATCCGAAATTCGTCTGGTGTGACGAGTGGCCGCCAGGCTTGACCCATCGTCCCATGCACCCGTACACCCCTTCCAGATCGCTGACGCAGACGCACTCGAGAGCGCCCTGGGAAAACACAAACTCAACCGCATCGGGTCGCACGACCGCAGAGTCCGACCACGGAGCGACATAGCACAGACTCACGCCATCTGATTCCTTCGACCCATTTTGCGCGATCATCCGCCGAATCGCCTGGATTCGATCCTCCGCCAACGCCGCCGTGAGTGCGTCGTTGGTAATGGCGTGGGACGGAAATGCATACGAATCCAGTTTTGGGGCCACTCGTGGAAACTCCGCCTCCCCTGGAATGGGCTCTTTCCGCCTGAACAGTTCGACCAACTCGTCAAACACAGCAAGGTTCGTCGCCGGTTGGGCCAGGGCCACCGCATCCAATCCCCAATACGCTCGCGACCCGCTCAACAAGGCGGCAAGTCCGGTCCCCAGGGATCCACCAGGCCCCAGTTCGACAATCGACTCCGGAATACTGCTCATGCCGTTCTCGAGAGCCGTCACCAGATGCCGAAGCCACACGGAATAACAATAGCGAGCGCTGGCCGTATCGGCCGCTCTCGCTCGCCACCGCATCAAGCCGGGCACGCGGACCGCCATGCCTCTCACCACCAGCCTGATCATGGCTTTATTCATTTGACACCTGATGCGCGGCGAAAAGATTGCCGCGGTCAATTCCTGTTTCGAAGGGACCACAGACGACCGGACTGGCGGGCAAATATAGCTCAAACGCCCGAAACCCGTCAAGGCGTCGGCGAATGTGATATCCGAGGTAGCGACTTAATCGCGGTATCGTGCGCATAAAAAAAGCCGGCCGATGACTTTCGGTCGGCTTCTTTCGTTGGATGCCACCACGGTTGTCGAAGAAGTAGAGCCGCTACTTCACTCGTCAGAGACCGTTTTAACGGGGATCTTTTCTTCTGCCGGTGGCGTCTGGTTTTTTTCGGCCAGGGATTGCTGTGGTTTGACGCCTTCCTTGGCAAACAAGTAATAGAGCTTTCCTTCGCTATAAGTGAACCCCGCCATCTTTCCGGCGTCCTCGCCGACGCCCATGTAGATGTCGGTGCGGCCCGGGGCGCGGATCGCCGCCCCGCGGTCCTGGTCCAGCACGAACGAGCGGAACGGCCTCATCGAAACGCCGGGCTGATTCGGGATCCGCGTATCGACGAACGACAGGCAAGCGCGCGGGAAGATTTCCTTATCCGTCGCGATGCTGTGGAAGGGGATGACCCGCTCCGCCAGACAACCGTAAGGACCGCCTTTGGACTCTTGGAAAAAAACATAGCGATTGTTCATGAAAAGGTACGTATCGAGGTCTTCCGGGTGCTCCTTGAAGTGGTGGATCATCGTGTCGAGCGACAACTTGAACCGTTCGATCTTTCCGTCGGCCACGAGCTGCTTGCCGATCGGCGTGTACTCCTGCCCGTTGTGCCCGGCATAGCCGACCTCGTGGAGCGAGCCGTCGGATAAGCGGATAAAGCCCGAGCCCTGAACGGTGAAGACGTACGCCTCGAACCGGTCGCCGAGCCAGGCGATTTCGTTGCCCGCGAGCATCTGACTCGTCTCGATTTCTTCGCGCGTCTTCCACGGCCCGCCGACGGGGTTGCCTTCGTCATCCTTCGTGAAATCCGGTGGGAGTTTGTAAAGCGGGACCTTGAACTGTTCGGTCTGCGTCAAACTCCCGTCGAAGATCGGCGAGTAGTAACCGGTAAAGAGAACGGTCCCCTCGTCGTCACAACCGATGGACATATAGACATCGAAGTTGTCGCGGATGAGCTGGTCCAACGCCTCCGGGCTGTCGGCTTGATCGAGCGTTTGCAGAAAGAGCTGCAAACTCGCCATCGCCCGATCATGGGTGATGGGACCGAGGGGGTAGTATTTCTTGCTGGAAGGCTTGTTGAGGTAGTGGAGGCTGTTGTTAATCGCCTCGCGAAGGGTGATGCCCTTGGCCTTGTACCAGGCGTCGCCGAACTTGGGATATTTCGAGGGGTCGATAAGCTTGAGGGCGAATTGTCCGGGCGGAAGCTGCCGATCGTAATCCTTTTTGATATCGACGAGTGGGATCGGCTGCGGCTTTTGACAACCGGACAAGACAAGGGCCAACGAAGCGACCATCGACCATCGGTGTAAGCGCGGGAACATCGTCCGACTCCTTTCGGTTCAGGCAGGACACCGGGCTTCCATCCCGGCAAAGGATCACCCACAGGGCGATGGTCGGTAGTCTAACAACGGGCGGGGGACGAGGGCAAGATGACGATGAAAAGATGTTTGCTAGTAGCCGATCCCTGTGGAACAGCCGCCCTCGGCTGTTTCCATAGCCTACCAGGATAGGCTCTAAAGCCAAAAGCGCGCGGGCGGCCCTGTAGGACCGCCCGGCGTTTCCCCTCCGGAAAGCTCCGGAGCGTGATCGATCTGTGGTTATTGGCCGACGGTCTGCGGCCGGGCCTCGCGGCTGCCGCCGTTTTGGACCAGTCCGAGCTTTTGGACATCGCCTTTAATCACGATGCCGCCGCAGGAGGCGCACATGAAGGAATTTACGGCGATATCGGCCGTTCGGAAGGTCATGAACTTGACGCCGCCCGGTCGGAAGTGCAGGGTTCCCGTGGACTGGAGAGTGCCTTCGACCAACTCCGTGGCGTTGCAGTAGGGACACGTGGACATCGACATCGCTGGGCTCCTCCAAGCTGGTTCGGTCGGACCTTTAGGGCTATGGGCTCTTCGTCGCGAGTCCGTGTCGCCGCGGCGACCGATTCAGATCGGTCGTTACGAGGCCAGGGTTGAGCGAAGGAGCATCACAAAAGTATCGATGCTTTTCGGTCGTCGGTGGGGCACAGGCTATTAGCCTGTCGCGGGGTCCCATCATGAATGCGAGCGAAGCAGAACCCCGGCCGAAAACCAATGCACGAGTTCGCCGTAGAAGTCCGCGAAGGTGCGCTCTTCATCAAGGTCCGAGGAGGAGGAGGCATCGACGTATGCGGTCGCAATCTCGTTGATGAATAGGGGGCGATCGCCGCGGCACTGGCTCAACGCGGCGTGCCCGGCGGTCGTGAGGCGGACCCAGGCGGGCATGAGGCTTTCCGGCGAGCGTCCGCAGACGGCAAGACACATCGCGGCTGGCGGCAGCGCGGAGGGGAGGGTTTGATGGTCCCGCCAATGATCGGCGATCGCGAGGACGTCACACCGAAACCGTCGCACGGCGGCGTAGGGGGGGATGAACACGCGCTGATTCATCAACACCTCCACCGACAGCGCCCGGAGTCGTGACTCTTCTTCCCGATTCCACGGAGCATGGGGCGTATCCAGGGCGTAAAAGACCTCGAGGTCCGTACGCTCGTAATCGACGAGATCGGCGAGACCGCCCCAACCCTGGGCCAGGTCCGGACGCTGTTCGATCAAGTAAGACTGAAAAAGCTGCGCCAGTTCGCGCGTGGACGCGCTGTGCCACGGGCGATGGCGGTGCAGGTCGCGAACGAGTTCCAGATCGGTCACACCGCCTTCAGGCTCCGGTCGCTCGTCCAAGTGAATCACCGCGAATGTCATCGGATAAACCCACCGAAGGGTCGCCCGTTCGCCGGCGAAGACCAGGTCGGAATAGACGGCGAGCCGCTCGGGCGGGAGCGCCGCCAAGTCGTTGATCTCCGTGGGGTTGAGCCGGGGAAATCGCTCGGCCAATTGGGCGCGGCGGGTTTGCGATGCGCTGGGAAGAGACGGGCCGTCGAGGATCAAGACTCGCATGGACGAAAGAAAATCTGCAAGCGCCACGTCTAGCCCGCCGCAACCGAGGTGACTTCATCCATCAGGGTCTGGGCCAGGTCGGCCTCCTGGATCAGGCGATCGAGCGAAGGAATCTCGGCATCCCATTCGACAAGGGCGGACGTTGGCCCGATCCGCTCCAAAACCTGGCGATAAAGGGCCCAGGTCTCCTCGGCAACCGGCTTGGCGTGCGTATCGAGCAGGACATCGCCCTGCTTTTCGAATCCGGCCAGATGGACCTGGCCGACTCGGTGCAGGGGGATGGCGTCCAGGAATTCCACGGGGTCGAATCCGTGGTTCTTGGAGTTGAGCAGGACGTTGGACACGTCGAGCAAGAGCCCGCAATCGGCCTCTTCCAGGATGTCTGTTATGAACTGGGCCTCCGTCATTTGCGTCCGCGAGGGGGCCATGTAATAGGTGACGTTTTCCAGGAGGAACGGCCGTTCCAACACGTCCTGCACGATCCGTGCCCGATCGGCGACGTGATGAACGGTCTCCTCCGTGAAAGGCAGGGGGATCAGGTCGTTGAGGTTGACGTGATCGACCATCGTGAAGCAAAGATGATCGCCGAACCAGGGGCTCCGGCAGTCGTCGCAAAATCTCTTGAGCCGGGCCAGATGCTCCCGGTCAAGCGGATCGGTGCTGCCGATGGAGAGTGAAACGCCGTGGGCGACGAGCGGGTAATGCTCGGCGATCTTGCGTAGCGAGTCCGCGCAGAACCCTCCGCGGTTGATGAAGTTCTCAGGAATAACCTCGAACCATCGCACCGGTGGCTTCCGCTCGATGATCTCGGCGAAGTGCTGGCGTCGCAGGCCGATGCCGGCGCCGAGGGCGGCAAGAGATTGTCCCGCTAGTCGGACCATTTCGCGTCCTCATTAAACCGCGTCAAACGGGCATAGTACGTTAGGAAATGCCAAAACGCCAAAACGATCCACAGATGAACGCAGATGGACACAGATTGAGTAGGAGTTTATAGAGCCATCCTTTCGTTTTGGG
>CAYMXF010000194.1:0-6564 GCA_964393935.1 uncultured Planctomycetaceae bacterium | reverse complement strand
TTGCAGCGGGTGCGAAGCTGGGCCCCTACGAAATCGTCTCGCCGCTCGGCGCGGGCGGGATGGGGGAGGTCTGGCGCGCGCGCGATACGCGACTGGATCGCGAGGTGGCGATTAAGGTATTGCCGGAGGCCGTGGCGCATGACAAGGAGCGGCTGCTTCGCTTCGAGCGCGAGGCGAAGCTCCTGGCCTCACTCAGCCATCCGAACATTGCGGCGATTTATGGCTTTGAATTCCTCGACGGACGGCACCTCTTGATCATGGAGTTTGTCGATGGCCCGACGCTGGCGGACCGGCTCAAGTCAGGTCCGCTGCCGGTGGATGAAGCGTTGGAGGTGGGGGTGAAGATCGCGGAGGCGCTGGAGTCGGCGCACGAAAAAGGAATCATCCACCGCGACCTGAAGCCCGCGAACATCAAAATCTCGCCGGACGGCAAGGTCAAGGTTCTGGACTTCGGGCTGGCCAAGGCTTTGTCGGAGGATTCTTCCAGCTCAAACGTCACCGATTCGCCCACCATCACCGCGAACTACACCAAGCCGGGCGTCGTCCTTGGCACTGCGCCTTATATGTCGCCCGAACAGGCGCGCGGAAAGTCGCTCGATAAGCGAACGGACATTTGGTCTTTCGGATGCGTGCTCTATGAAATGCTCACGGGCGGTCGGCTGTTCGACGGCGAATCGAGCAGCGACATCATCGCCAAAATCCTAGAACGCGATCCGGACTTCTCCGCGTTACCCGTGAAAGTGCCGCTGCGCGTAAGGGAACTGCTGAAGCACGCCCTTGAGAAAAATCCCCGGCGGCGCTTGCGGGACATCGGCGACGCCGTGCTGGAACTCGACACCTCCGTCTCGAATCGCGAGTGGTCAACGACCGCCATGACCGTCGCGGCGGCGTCCCCGCGCGCTTTTTGGCGTCGCGTCGGCAGACTGGCGGCGTTGGCCGCCGTCTTCTTACTTGTGGCCAACGCGGGCAGGCAATGGGGCCGGCAGTCGGCGCCGCGCAGCGCCGGAAACAAATCGGCGAAGTTCACAAAGTTGACGGATATGCAGGGCATGGAATCCCTCCCGAGCCTGTCTCCCGATGGCAAGACGGTGGTGTACGTCGCTAAGGATGGGGACGATCTGGACATCTTCGCCTTACGCGTCGGTGGGCTGAATCCGGTCAATTTGACCCGGAACTGCGCGAAGAATGATACGCAGCCCGCGTTTTCCCCCGACGGGGCGCGGGTCGCCTTTCGATCCGAGCGCGACGGTGGAGGATTGTTCGTCATGGAGGCGACCGGCGAATCTCCCCGCCGGCTGACGGACTTCGGCTTCGACCCGAAATGGTCGCCGGATGGACAGCACGTCGTCTTCGCGACGGAGGGTATCTTCGACCCGCTCTCGCGAAGTATGACGAGCGCGATCTGGACCGTGATGGTTTCCACCTGCGAGAAAAAGAAAATCACCGAGTCCGACGCCGTTCAGCCGAGCTGGTCGCCCGACGGCCGGCGGATCGCCTATTGGTCGGTCTGGAAAAAAGGCGGGCAGCGGGACCTCTACACGATACCGAGCGCCGGGGGCGAGCCCGTGCCCTTGACCGATGATCCCGCCACGGACTGGAGCCCGATCTGGTCGCCGGATGGAGGGTTCATCTACTTCAGCAGCGATCGCGGCGGCAGCATGAACATCTGGCGGCTCGCCATCGACGAAATGACCGGCCGACCGAAGGGGGAGTGCGAACCGGTGACGTCTGGCGTGACCGGGTGCGCCCAACCCAGTCTCTCTTCCGATGGTCGGCAGTTGGCCTTTACGTCAACGATTCAGACAGCGAATATTGAGAAAGTGGCCTTCGATCCCGCGAAAGGAGAGATCCTGGCTGCGCCGCAGCCGATCTCGCGTCTCACCGGCGCCTTGTCCTATCCCGATGTCTCTCCGGACGGCGAGTGGATCGCCTGTGTCACCGGAGATCGGCAGGAAAACCTGATCTTGTTGCGCAAAGATGGAAGTGAGCGCCGGCAGTTGATCAGCGATCCTTACAAGGACCGTGGGCCGTGCTGGTCGCCCGACGGTAAG
Organism: uncultured Planctomycetaceae bacterium; assembly: GCA_964393935.1. GTDB lineage: Bacteria > Planctomycetota > Phycisphaerae > UBA1845 > UTPLA1 > DATEMU01. The sequence continues at coordinate 4,513 of CAYMXF010000194.1, read as the reverse complement.
CGCTTGGCATTCTACTCGGATCGGAGCGGTAAATACGAAATCTGGGCGATCAATTCGGATGGCAGCAACTTGACGCAGCTCAGCCGCACGACCGGTCGATCGGTCGCGTTTCCCCGATGGAGTCCTGACGGCGCACGGCTGGTCTTCACGCGTGACGAACAGGTCATAATCATGGATCCGAATCGTCCCTGGACGGAGCAGACGGCGCAGGTGCTGTCTGTGCTGGAGCCGCCGAAAGAATTTACGGCGTCGGCCTGGTCTCCCGACGGCAAATCCATCGCGGGAACCGTACACGACGGTTCGACAGATTCGAACCTGGGCGTCGCCGTTTTCACGATCGAGTCCCAAACGCTCCGCCAGATCACGGAGACGGGGGGGTTCCCCGAATTCCTGAGCGATGGACGGCGAATCATCTTCGCACAGGATGACTGCCGGTTGATGTTGGCGGAGATCGACGGCGGACCGCCCAAAACGCTTCTGACGGTTTCGCCGGACCGGTTGGATACGAATGGGCTTAGTATGGCGCGCGACGATTCAGCGATCTACTATACGCGGATCAAGACGGAATCGGACGTCTGGTTGATGGAATTGGAGTGACGGCGTGCCGGGGCTGACGGCTGGGCATCGATTGGGTCCCTATGAGGTTCTCGCCCCACTCGGCGCGGGCGGGATGGGCGAGGTCTATCGCGCGCGAGATACGCGACTGGACCGTGAGGTGGCGATCAAGGTGCTGCCGGCACACCTTACGGGCAACAACGAGTTCAAACAGCGCTTAGAGCGCGAAGCCAAGTCTATCTCGCAGTTGACGCACCCGCATATCTGCACGCTGCACGATATTGGCCATCAGGGTGGCGTGGATTACTTGGTGATGGAGTATTTGGAGGGAGAAACGTTGGCAGCGCGATTGGTGAAAGGGCCGCTGCCGCTCGATCAAGTGCTCAAGATCGGTACCGAGATTGCCAGCGCGCTGGACAAGGCCCATCGCAGCGGCGTGGTCCATCGCGACCTCAAGCCCGGCAACATCATGCTCACCAAGACTGGTGCAAAACTGCTCGATTTTGGTTTGGCCAAGAGTGTGAATCTTGGCGACCCGACGGGATTGACGATCACAAAGCCGCTCACGAGCACAGGGACATTGCTGGGCACATTTCAGTACATGTCGCCGGAGCAATTGGAGGGCAGGGAGGCCGACGCGCGCACCGACATCTTCGCCTTCGGCGCGGTGTTGTATGAGATGGCCACGGGCAAGCGGGCCTTCGAGGGCAAGAGCCAGGCGAGCCTGATTTCGTCGATCATGTCAAGTCAACCTGCTCCGATTTCGCAAATCCAGCCGATGACGCCACCGGCGTTGGACCGCCTCGTGCGAAAGTGTTTGGCCAAAGAACCGGACGATCGATGGCAAAGCGCGGCGGATGTCGCCGACGAATTGAAATGGATTGCCGAGGGCGGTCCGCAAGCGGGCGTGCCTGCGGTTGTTTCGCGGTCGAAGTCTTTGCGCGGCTGGTTGGGCTGGTCGCTCGCAGTGATAGCCGTGACATTGCTGATCGTGGAATGGATACGTCGCGCGGACGAAGCGGGGCCTGCCTCGGGGCCAATCCGCGTGGCCGCTCGATTACCCGACGAACTGCGGCTCAACTTCGAGAGCTTTGGCCAGTTTTCGATTCTGGCCGTCTCTCCCGACGGCTCTCAGATTGCCTTTGCCGGAAAGACCGGGTCGGACCGCCCGATCTACGTCAGGTCGCTGGCTCGATTCGAAGTGACCAAGCTGTCGGGCACGCGCGACGGATCGGGGCCGTTCTTCTCGCCGGACGGGAAATGGCTGGGATTCTTCGCCAACGGAAAGCTGAAAAAGATCGCCCTGTCCGGCGGCGTGCCCATTGACCTGTGCGACGTCGGCAACCATCGCGGCGGCGCCTGGGGGCCGGACGGCATGATTGTCTTTTCTCCCACGGTCAGTTCGCCGCTGATGCGCATGTCCAGCGAAGGAGGCGCGGCGGCGGAGTTGACCGCACTCGACGCGGATCGCCATGAGCGGACGCACCGCTGGCCGGTGTTTTTGCCGGACGGGGACGAGGTGGCCTTCACCGTGGGGGTGCGCGACAAGCCCGGCAACTACGAGGATTCGACGATTGACGCGATTTCGCTGAGCACGGCCCGTCGGCGCACCCTTCTGAGCGGCGCATGCATGGTTCGCAGCTCGCCGACCGGTCATTTGATACTCGGGCGAGGCGATCAATTGTATGCCGTTGCGCTCGAGTCTGTCTCCGGTCGCCGCGCGGAACTATCGGCCCCGTTGCTATCGGGTGTGGCCGGTGCGCCGAGCAGCGGCATGATGGCGTTCGACATTGCTCGAAACGGGACCCTGGTCTACGCAGAGAAGGACCCGCGCGCCGACCAGTTTGAGCTGGTCTGGCTGGATCGTGAGGGGAAGCCGGAGTCGTTGGGTTTGTCGCCGCAGCAATACTCCGTGCCGCGAATCTCGCCGGACGGCTCGCGGATTGCCGTCAACGTCGGCCCTGGAGGGGGCGGGGACACAGATATCTGGATTCACGATCTGGGCCGCGGCAGTATGACGCGCCTGACGTTCGATGCGCGAAGCAGCGATCCGACGTGGTACCCCGACGCCAAGCGCCTCGCTTTTGGCAACCCCAAGGGGATCATGGCAAAGGACGCCGACGGGAGCAGCGAGGGTGAGTTGCTTATCCCACTCGATTGGGAAGGCCGCAGATCGCCCGTCTCGATTTCGTCGGATGGCGGGTTTCTCTTGTTTGTCGGCGAAGAAAGCTCGAAAACCTCCTTGGACGTCTTCTACTGGGCGAAAGAAGATGGTCAGGTCCACGTGCTGGCCCAGACGCCCGCGTTTGACGGCGGCGCAGAGCTGTCGCCCGACGGAAAGTGGGTCGCCTATTATTCGGATGAATCCGGCAAATGGGAGGTCTACGTCCAGGCGTTTCCCGAGCGCAAGGGACGGTGGCAGGTTTCTCTGGATGGTGGCCGCAATGTCCGCTGGTCGCGCGACGGAAAGGAACTTTTCTACGATGACGGTGTTCATCTGCACGCGGTCGCCGTGACGACCAGCCCGACGTTCGCCCACGGCCCGCCGCAGCGACTCTTCAAGTTGGATTTCATTCCGGGCTATGAGGGCCTGACCAACTACGACGTCGCCGCGGACGGCCGGTTCCTCGTGGTCCGCAGCCTCGCCAGCGGATCGACCGAGGGCCACGTCAACGTCATTCTGAACTGGGCCGGTGAACTGAAAACCAAAACGGCGATAGGGACGAAATGATGGCACTCTTTGCCGGCAACTCTCTGGGGCCTTATCAAATCACGTCGGTTCTCGGCGCGGGCGGGATGGGCGAGGTCTATCGCGCGAAGGACACCCGGCTGGATCGGACGGTGGCGATAAAGGTGCTGCCGTCGCATTTGTCGGACAATCCCGAACTCAAGCAACGATTTGACCGCGAAGCGAGGGCGATCTCCGGGCTGAACCATCCAAACATCTGCACGCTGTACGACGTGGGGCATCAGGACGGCGTCGATTACCTCGTCATGGAGTACTTGGAGGGTGAATCGCTGGCCCAGCGGCTGAGCAAGGGAGCGCTGCCCGTCGATCAGGTGCTGCGCTACGGCATGGAGATCGCCTCGGCCCTGGACAAGGCCCACCGTTCCAACGTGATCCATCGCGACCTGAAGCCCGGCAACATCATGCTCACCAAGACCGGCGCGAAGCTGCTGGACTTCGGCTTGGCAAAGTCTGCGTCCGTGCTGGAGGGCGACCCCAGCGGGCCGACGCTGACCCAGCCGCTGACCAGCAAAGGCACGCTTCTCGGCACATTCCAGTATATGGCCCCCGAGCAGTTGGAGGGCAAGGAGGCCGACGCGCGAACGGACCTTTTCGCCTTCGGCGCGGTGCTTTATGAGTCGGCCACAGGCAAACGTGCGTTCGAGGGCCACAGTCGAGCAAGCCTGATTGCGTCGATCATGTCCAGTCAGCCCCGGCCGATCAGCGAACTTCAGCCCCTGACGCCGCCGGCGCTCGATCACTTGGTCCGGATGTGCCTGGCCAAAGAGCCCGACGATCGCATTCAGACGGCGCATGACGTGAAGTTGCAACTCGAATGGATCGCGAATGCCGGGTCTCAGGCCGGGGCGCCGATCGTCACCGTGTCTCGCCGAAAGCGCCGCGAATGGATCGCCTGGTCCGCCGCGGTTGTATTCGCCGCCCTTGCCGTTTACCAAGCGGTGCAATCTCTCCGCGCCGGGCGGACCGCACCCCGCGTGGTCCGGGCGTTCATTCCCGCGCCGGAGAACAGCCCATTCCTGTCAATCGGCCAGGGTCCCGGCGGCTCAGGACCGGTCAGCATCTCGCCCGACGGAATGCAACTGGCCTTCGTCGCCAAGCCGGAAAGTGGGCCGGATCGACTTCACGTTCGCCCCCTCGACTCGCCGATTGCCCGACCCTTGCCGGGAACCGAGGGCGCCCGCTACCCCTTCTGGTCCTACGACAGCAAGA
>CAYMXF010000193.1:0-6602 GCA_964393935.1 uncultured Planctomycetaceae bacterium | reverse complement strand
AACCACTCGGGCCAGCCTTTGCCGGTCCGCGCCTTGACCGCGTCGGAGCCTATCTTTGCCGTTGCGCCGTTGGATTTGGCCATGATCGAATCCTCACGTTTGCTTGCCAGCGTTTCACTTCTTGTAGCGGCCCCCGTCTCGGGGGCCGAGGAGTGCTTGCGGGGCATCCTATCGCCGTCGTAGACTCTGCCACCATCGCGAACACCTCCGCCATCGTCGTCCGCCGGGACGGCGGACGCTACTGATCCAGATCGTACGCGATTTTCAACCACTTTCGAACCTCGGCGTCAATGTCCTTCAGTGACGTGATCTCAATCTTGTGCGTGATGCGGTCCTTCTTGGCGAGGCCGCCGGTGTCGATGACGCGCTTGGGGGGTTTGCCCTTGTACTTCGTCAGGCAGAGGCCGAAGTCGATCCGCGTTCGCGTGCTTGGCTTGATCTGGGCGAAAACGTGCTGGCGGTAGAAGGGCACGATCGTCTGGCAGGGGCATATTTTGACGTCCTGGCCCAGGCCCTTGCCGAACTTGATGAGGGCGTCGTGCAGCGGGCGCAGTCCGGCCTTGCCGCCGGTATACATTTCCTCGACGTACATTGCGGCGGCCTTGAGGTAGGACTTCGGGTCGGAGTCCTCGGTGCCTTTGCCTTCGGCGCGCTCGGCGAGCCACCAGGCGGAATTCGTGCCGAGACCGTACTTCGACTTGAGCCAGTCGCGGCGCTCGACCTCGGTCTTGGGGCCGGATTTCTTGACGAGGACGAGCCACTCGTCGAGCGACCGGCCGGTCTTGGCCTTGAGTCCGGCGACCCAGTCCATGACCATTTGGACACCGGGATGGACGCCGTAGATCGACGCGGATTTCGCGGTCTTGGCGGCGGGCATGGTTCGATTCCTTTTTCGATGCCGATGGGTAGTGTGAGCGATCCGAACGACGTATAGAATAACGGGTTCCGCAAGATCGTGCGACGGCTCATGCGCGATCGGCGGCGTGGAGAGGTGGCCGAGTGGCTGAAGGCGACGGTTTTGAAAACCGTTGACGTCGAAAGGCGTCCGGGGGTTCGAATCCCTCCCTCTCCGTTTGACGCAGTGTTGAGGCTGCAAGTATCGAATAGGTGCTGAGTTAGACAATGCCCTGTTGATTGTCACAGTACGCTGTGCCAGAATTGCGTCAATCGCCCATGATTCGGTCATCGGTCGTCGATGCATTAGACATGGAAACACACGCGTCTTAACTACCCGTTCGTTTGCACTCTTCATTTTTCTTCTCCGCCTTTGGCGGCTCCACGGGTGAAACTACGCGGCCGGCGGCTCCCGAGCTACGTCGCTCGATGCGTCGTCCAAAAATTCCAGTTTCTTGATCTGAACGCTCGATTCATAATCGTGTTGGTGAAAAATATCGCGATGCCATCCGAGCCTCTCGGTGACCGAGCCATGTCATTACCGTTCTTTCGGGCACGCCGCAGCTCGCAGCCCATGAGCAGAAAAAATGTCGGAAGCTGTGCAGCCTTCCATGTTCAAATCCGACTTGTCCGGCTGGGGTTGGGAATCGCTCCTTTAAGGGTCCAATCACTTTTTGGACCAAAACCGTGCGGACGCGATCTGGATCGAGTGCGCCACCTTGCGGCCCGCCGAAAACGCGGCCATGCGATCGTCGCTCGAGAATCCCAAGTGCCGCCCCTAGTTTTGAATGGATCGGCAAAGAACGATCGCGACGATTCTTCGTCCGTCGTCTTGGCCCGCTTGATCCCGCTTTGCGAAGCGGATCGTTACTGAGATGGATCATGTTCTTTGCGAAGTCCACGTCTGACCAACGAAGCGAAGCAAGTTCTCTTATGCGAAGCCCCGTCATTCCCAAGCCGAGGATTACATTGCCGAGCCACTGGAGGCTCGGTCTGCCAAGGCTGTGGTCGAGCATGGCTTTGAATTGCTCGAAGGTATAGCAATACCTCGTCGTCTCCGACGGCTTTCTCAACTTGAGGGCAATCCGACACGATTCTGGCAATCGCCCTTCTTCGATCTGAAACTTAATGACCTGTTTGATGCAGGTACCCTGTAAATAACGCGATCGACAGGTAGAATTAAGATGACCACATCGCCGGCGCGATTTGGAACCAAGTATACGGCCGGATTCGACTGCTCCAACCGTCAACCCGTTACTCGGGGCCGGTTTCCTTTGGTCTCACGGCGAGGGCTGAAGCACTGCAACGGCGGACACGAGCCGCTCATTCTTCTGCGGCGTGGGGAGATCATCGAGCTTGACGTCGGGGGCTTGGCCTTCAGGATCGACCCGGATTTTCATTACGAGTGGGCGGAGCAGGCTTTGGAGCTTGGCGATCTGCTCATCCTCGTGACGGACGGGATGACCGAGACGCTGAATTATGACGGCGAGAGCTACGGGCGTCAGCGGCTACACGCCTCCATTAAGCTGCACGGCTCGATGGCCCCGGACCTGCCGCGGAGCTGATCGCCAAGCAGCTTTTTTGGGATGTTCGGCGGTTCGCGGGCCTCACGCCGCGGTCGGATGATATTACGCTGGTAGTGGTGCGCGTTTGTGGGTAGTTGGCGCCGGGAAGGTATGAAGAAGGTCCTGCCGGCCGCAAAAACAGCCGAAGCGGGCAGTAAAACGACGCAGGGCTGCATGCAGCCCTGCGGGAAAAAGACTCTGTTAGTCGGTCTTCAGCGGCGGCGGCGCAGCAAAGCCAGGGCGCCGAGCGATAGTAACGCCAAGCTGCTGGGCTCGGGCGTCCACATCTCGATGTCGTCGATCGCGTCTGGGGCGATTTCGGGATCCCAGATGTTGATCCGGCCAATGCTCGGGTCGACCCAAACGCCGAAGAATTGCTTGGAGGGCTCAACGGCACCGGGGCCCGGAATAGTGGCTACACCGAGAATGTTGTCATTCTTGTCATAGGTCGTGATGGTCCAACCGGCATTGGGGAAGCCATCAAACCGTGAAAGCCAGAAGCCGACGCCGGTATGGTTGTCTTCGGGATTGAAGATCAGGTCGATGCTGGCCTGGATGCCAAACAGAAAAAGGTCCTCGCCGACCTTTTTACTGTTGGAGCCGATGAATCCGGGGCCGATGACGTACAGGGCTTGAGCGGCGTTGGAGGGATTCACTGTGGCGGGACTTGGTCCGGGAGTGATGTTGTCCACGACGCAAATGTTGTCTTCTACGAGGCCGTCGGGGAACCCATAGCCCGTCGTCGGGTCCACATTGGGTACTCCGGGACAGAAGGGGGCGGGTAGGATTTGTTTGCCTCCAGGATTGATGTTGGATTCCTCAAAGGTCTCAATGCCCTTGAGAATCTTGCCCTCGGCGATGTTGAATTCGTGGAAAGTGATGGGGTCATTGAAGTAGATGGGAGCCGCGAGCGCGGATGAGGCGATCGCGAAAGTCAACGCCGCAGTAATAGTAATGAGGATTCGTGGCTTCATGGTCGGACCTCCAAAAAAAGACGAAAAGAAGTCGGAATTCCTTTCGTCATACGAGACTGCACGACGGCGAAAGTCGCTGACTTATTTATTGCCGGCGTGTCCCTTGACCCCTTCGCAAGCAAACGGTAGAATCACTTACCTTCCCGATGAACAATAGCCTATCATAAGAAAAAAGGGGTGGCCAAGTCAAGGGTAGTGGGGGGTAGATTTGCGGTCTTTTTCCGCCTTGTGTGCCGATTGCCCCGCCGGGCAGCCTCTTCTCCCGGTATAGCGCTGAATAGGCGTAAAGACTTAGTTAACTACTGGTTTTCCCGAGTATTGTCATGCCGAGAAGGGAACCCGCCAGGAATTCGGATTCTGCGATTTCCGCCCTATCGGGTCGCTTTTTGGCCGGCGTCCTCGCCGCTCTGTGTTTCCTGACGCCTGCCGCATCGGGACAGACTTCCTGCGATCGGCCGGTCGGTCCCGACGTGATCGTAGGGGAAATCCCCGAAACCACCAGCTATGGGCCGGTGGGTGACATTTCCGCGTTCGCGATCGGCACGACGTCGTGCAACGTCGGGAACCAGAACCTGCAATGGGTGTCGACGACCAATCAGCACCCGGTCATCGCCCAGAATATGTACCGGCTGAAGGACGATCGCTTCGAGCAGATCGGCATGAGCTGGGTGAAGCACGGGTTCCTCGCGCTCACGCAGAACATCTGCGGCTGCGGGTGCAACGGCCAGGGCGGCAACGTTCTGGGCGTGGGCTGCTCCGATCCATATTATTCCGGGCTCAACGGTCAACAGGGTTCGATGGGCACTGGCGGGCTCGGCCCGCGGTTTCAAGTCAATGCGCACACCGGAGCATTTGCTTTTCCTTACTACGCCCAGGGGCAGACGGGAAACCTGATCTACAAGCGCCTCCAGGTCCACACGGCCGATCTTGATCCCGCGCAAAACGGCGGCGGTCTGTACTTCGTGGAGGGTCATTACGTCACGCCCGACGATGCGGCCTTTGGCAATCAGAATAACAACGCTTCGCATCGACGCGCGGACGTACTGTTTCTCAGCGGGAAGTGGACCACGAACGTGACGGACACCACGCAGCGCGAGCGGCCCGCGATTCGCGCGTGGAAGGACCGCGACCCCAGCGTGCAGGAGACCGACATTCAGGTGCCGGACGATGGGCTTTTGATCCTGGCAGCGAAAACTACTTTTCTCTCCAACGGGCTCGTTCGCTACGAGTACGCCTTGCACAATCTAAACAGCGATCGTTCGGCTGGGTCGTTCAGCATCCCCCTCGATCCCGTGGCATCCGTCCCGAACGCCGGCTTCCACGACGTGGACTATCATGACGGCGACGGCGACGGCGGCGTCACGTTCGACGGGGTGGACTGGACAAGCAGCATCGACGCGGGTGCGATCACGTGGACCACCGAATCGTATGCGCAGAACCCGCGGGCCAATGCCCTGCGCTGGGGGACGCTTTACAACTTTCGATTCGAGTGCAACATGCTGCCGCAATCCACGCTGGGCCCTGTGACGATTGGTCTCTTCAAGCCGGGGACGCCCACGACGGTGACAGCGCAGACGATTGTGCCGTCCAGCGTCCCCATTCCGCTGACGATCTGGCTTCCCGATGGGCCGCCGCAGACGGTGCCGGCGAACGAGCCGCTGGGCTTTGACGTGAAGATCATTGCGGGGGTGGAGAACTATGTGCCGGGCAGCGGGCGGCTTTGGTATCGCTGCGCGGGCGGTTCATTCTTTTCGACGCTTCTGGCGCCCTTGGGCGGTGAGATGTACCGGGCGACGATGCCGCCGGCGCTGTGCAACCAGACGCCGCAGTTTTACTTGAGTGCCGGGGGCGACGGCGGTTCGGTCGTGACAAGCCCGGCGGATGCACCGGCGTCATATTACTCGACGGTGATGGGGGAGACGGTCGTCCCTCTTACCGACAACTTCGAGATTGATCTGGGTTGGACGGTTGAAAACGTCGGCGTCACCGCGGGGAACTGGGAGCGGGGCGTACCGGCGGGGAACGGGTCGACGCGCGATCCGACCAGCGATTATGACGGATCGGGGCAGTGTTTCGTGACGGGCAATCAGACCGGCGTTGAACTGGACGGCGGACCGTCGCGCTTGATTTCGCCGACGATTGATTTGTCACAGGCGGGCGATCCGCAGGTGGAGTATGCCTATTGGTATTACAGCAGCAGCTTCGGCATGTACCAGCTTGTCGTGGAAGTTTCCAACGACAATGGGGCCTCCTGGCACTTAATGGACAGCGTCGTGTATACGGCCGCGTGGTCGTGGAAGACGCTTGCGATCAGGAACTTCGTCACGCTCACGAGCCAGATGAAGGTTCGCTTTACCGCGACCGACAACCCCGACGGGTTTATCACCGAAGCGGCGATCGACGCCGTCGCCATTCGGGATTTTCGCTGCATCCAATCGTGCGTGAAGGGCGACGTCAACCAGGATGGGACGGTCGATTCGCGCGACATCTCCCGATTCGTCGAGATTTTGGTCGGCGGCGGCGGGACGCCTCAAGAGATTTGCGCCGGTGATCTCGAAGTCCCCGTCGATAACACTATCGACTCCGACGATACAAATCCGTTCGTCGATCGCCTGCTTCTGGGGACGTGCGGTTGACCCCCCGGGGAACCCCTTAACCAATGTTTTCGCGTATCCTACGAACTCGTAATAGATCGTATCGGGGGTGGGAGCGGTCATGGGCGAGCCGGGCACATCCAGTCATGAATCCCACGAACTGAAGATTGTGTCATCTATCAGTTGAAGACCGGCCATGGGTGATCGAATCAAAACCGGCCAGTGGTTGCTGATATTCCTCACCTCATGAGCTTCGATCAACCCTCGGTCGGCTCCTCTTTTTACTTTTTCGAGCGGCTCAGGCTCCCTCCTCGGTCGCCTTCACTGTCGGCGCCGTCGCTTCCCACTGGGATGCACTCATCGACGCGAAGGTCAATTACTTGTAGACCGTCACGATCTGCGAGTCGCCGCGATTGCCGGCCGCGTCGTAGGCCTTGGTCTGAAGCGCATGGGCCCCGGACGAGGCTTGGTTGGTGTTCCATCTGTTGGTGAACGGCGCTCCGGTGGAGGTCGCCTTCAAGACGCCGTCCACGAACAACTCCACCCGCGTGACTCCGATGTTGTCCGTCGCCGAG
>CAYMXF010000192.1:0-6619 GCA_964393935.1 uncultured Planctomycetaceae bacterium | reverse complement strand
ACGGGTGTGGGGGGCTCGACATGCCCTCTCACCCCGGCAACGCGTTGCCTCGCCCCCTCTCCCGATGGGTGATTTTCCGGCACAATTTGATGTCGGGTTGTTGCCGTAACGCCGTGGCCGCCGTTTTGTCGAGTCGAAACGTTCCTTGGCGGTTGCATGCGAAGACATCGGTGAACAGCGTCACCAGCTTGTCAGCAATTTGCGACCGATGCGAGGGTCTGCAACTCCTCCAGGTTGGCGGGTCGATTCGGCTCGACGATTTCTTCTTCGATCTGAACAACCAAAGACTTGAAAAGTTCGGTCTTGGTCAGCCTGGTTGCATCCAGCAGTTTGTCGACGCACCGGGACATCGTGGGCGAGACTTTCATTGATAGCCGCCGGCGCACCGTTGACTGCACGCCCTTATGGAATTCTGCGCTCACATTGTTCCTTATCTTGGCGACGCGCCGCGGCGTCATTTTGCCGCTCGCGTACCGATGCACATAGTACATCAGGAGCCGCTTGCGGAAGTCCTGCGACACGCCGGGGTCGATGCGGTAACAAGCAAGGTCGAGTGCGTCCAGGTACATCGCTGGAAGCACCGCCTCGATCGACACGCCGGCCTTATCGCCGGCGCCTTTTATCGCTGGTGTCGATTGCGGCGGAATAGAGACGACCTCGCCGCAGCGATCGCAAACCCCAACGAGAACCTGCTTGACCACGCCCGACCTGTCGCTGAACGGCACGTCGCGATACGCGAAGGTTGTCGAAGCCAGTCCATCGGTCTCGCAGACGGCCCTGCTCTTCTCCCCGGGATAATGCAATTTCATCGCGGCTTTCCTTGACTATGAACGCTGATAAACCAGGTGTCGGGATCGATGAAGTAGAACTTGATGTACCAGCCCTCACGAACGATCACATGAACCGTCACCGATTGCGCACGGTGATGCGGGCTCATCGAATGGTCGCGCCCGTTACTCCGGCGAATTATTGCGGCCACTTCCATCGATGTGACCGCGCCAGTCGCCAACTCGTTCTTAACGTCGATGCTCTTGCGGGCCGCGTTCTGGTAGGACCCGTCCGCCAGGGCTTTCAGCACCTTCCGTCTTGCTTCTTTGAAGCCCATCCCACATTTTCACTATATACGAAACTCTTCGTAAGAGATCAAGCGCTTTGGCCTGGAACGGCCCTCGCCCTTCGACAAGCTTGAGGCGTGAGGGCCGGACCAGAGGCGCGCGTGGTGCGCGCGTATGACCCGACGTCACCTCTCCCCATGGGGAGAGGTCGGCGACCCAAGGGTCGCCGGGTGAGGGGTGTCTCGATACGCCCCCTCACCCCGGCCCTCTCCCCAACAGGGAGAGGGGGAAAAGAAAAAGGGGCGGCCGAAGCCGCCTGGTCGCCGTCGCCACCGAGTCCTGCCTCCCCCTTTGACGGGGGAGGCGGCAGCGCGTCACGCGCTGCGGTGGGGGTGGTTCTTCGTCTTCCTTGACCCCCCACCCGCGACGCATACGCGCCCTCGACCTCCCCCGCGGCGGGGGGAGGTGAAAGAAAAGAAAAAAGGGGCGGCCGAAGCCGCCCCTTTGCAGTCGAGGTACCGTCGTCGTTATTAGAACACGAGCAAGAGTCCAATTCCGGCGCCGTTGCCTTTGTTGTTTGTATTTGGGGTCACCCCCGATGTGCCGCCGGCCGAGCCGTTGCCAGTAAACTTGGCGGTAAACAACACGGCCTCGATGCTGATGCCCGGCCCGATCTTGTAGCTGCCTTCCAAGGCGAGGCCGGTGTATTTGTCGCTCCCAGTGTCCGGTCCAGCGACGGGCGAATCATTATTGCGGCCGTTGAAGTAGTCGAGGCTGATGGTCGCCGGCCCAAAGGTATATTGGCCGCCGAGTTCCCAAGCCCGGCCATCCGTGCGGAACGCGCCGGTCCCGGCGGAGGACGCGCCGTCGCTGCCGGCGCTGCCCGTACGCCCGTTGCGGAGCTTGCCGTAGCCGCCGCCGATCTGGAACCCGGCATAGCCGAGCTTGCCGCCGAAGCTGTAATGCTCCGGATTGGGTGCCTTGGTCGTCGCCGTGAGCTGCGGCCCTTGCCATCTGAAGTATCCGGCGTAGGCCGAAACGTCGACGCCGCCGAAGGTGCGGATGAAATTGCCCGCCACGGCCACGCCGCGGGTGTAGGCGGACGAGGCCACCACCGAAGCTTGGTTATCCTGCGATGAGTCGGGAACGTACGTAAAACCGAGCTGAACGCCTTGGATGCGCGGGGTGTAGAGATTGATCTTTTCCGAATCGTTGTCGCGGAAGCGGGCGGCCACCACGCCGAGGGTCGAATCACCGGACGACGATCCCGTCGGGTTGAAAAAATTTGAGAAGACGGCGGGATCATTGAGTATGAACCCGCGAGCAAGCGCCTCGGGTGCTCCGATATACATGCGGTAATGCACGTTGTTGAGCGTGCCGATTTCCGCGCGACCGATCGCGCTATCGATGAAGAGATACGATTCGTCGATCTGGTCGGCGGTCTGGGTATTTGCTTCGATTTCGACGCGGAGCCCGATCGTGATGCCGTTATCAAGCGTGGTCCGGCCGTTGAAGTGAATCTCCGAGTCCGACGTGACGTCGGTCTTGACGAACCTTCCAGAGCGGCCGGAACCGGACGCTATCGTGCCAACGTTGTCCTGGTCCACGAATGAAATGAATTGCTGATGGTAGCCGTTGACCGTGATCTTGATCGGCTCGACCTTCTGCTGCGCCTCAGCCGGCGTGGCGCTGGCAATCGCGAACACGCCCGCAGCCGCGACCAGCGCCGTCGTCCCAAGTAGTTGCCTCTTCATCTGCGTCCCCTTCTTTGTTGACCCCCGGCAAGGCGCCGGCCAAGTCCCCGCGTGTATTCCCGGGTGCAGATGTTTTTTCGCATGTGTCGTGTCAAGTAAACCAAAGACATTACAAGAGATCGCGCCAAATACGCGAAAGTAAAACCCTGTGTTATTTTTACACTAATTTAGCAATATCAAATGTATTAGTGTCGCGGCCCCACGGCTGCGGGCGTCAAGCGCCGCACGGCACCCAAGTCCCAGCCGCGCAAACAAAAAGGCGGCCGAAGCCGCCTGGTCGCCGGAAGTGGCGCGTGTGGTGTGCCGCGCGTATGACACCGCTTCACCTCTCCCCTTGGGGAGAGGTCGGCGACCCATGGGTCGCCGGGTGAGGGGCTCTCGATTTACCCCCTCACCCTCCCCTCTCCCCCACAAGTGTGGGGGAGAGGGTTGCGAAGGAAGGGCGAGACGTTAGCCGAGCGATACCCGAAGCTGGGTGAGGGGGCAGCGAATTATCCCAACCTGAAAATGCTCTGACAGGGAAAGGAGGACGAAAAAGGCGGCCGAAGCCGCCTGGTCGCCGTCGCCACTGATTCTTGCCTCCCCCTGCGACGGGGGAGGCGGCAGCGCGTTGCGCGCTCCCGGAGGGGGTGGTTCTTTACTCTGCGTCACCCCCCACCCGCGACGCATGCGCGTCGCGACCTCCCCCGCGCAACGGGGGGAGGTGAAAGAAAAGAAAAAAGGGGCGGCCGAAGCCGCCCCTTCGAAGTCGAAGACTGGTCTTGGTCGATTAGAAGATGATCAAGACGCCACCGATAAAGCCGGTCGCCGAATTTTCCGGCGTGCTGTCACCCGGCTTGATCTTGGCGGTGAACAACGCGGCCTCCAGGCTGATGCCTGGGCCGAGCACGTACTTGCCGGCGAGGGACAACATCGTAAACTTGTCCTTGATGGTCGACGAACTGCAGACTTGGGTGCTCAACGAGCACGATGCTGACTCGTTGTTGCCGTCCATGTAGGTCAAGCTGACCGACGCCGGCCCGAAGGTATAGGACGCACCAATGTCCCATGCGTCACCTTCGGAGAGCGTGCCGAGGGTGCCCGCCGCGGATGCGCCGTCGGTACCGGCGCCCCCCAAACGACCGTCCTTCAGCTTGCCGTAGCTGCCGCCGACGCGGAACCCGGCATAGCCCAGCTGCAAGCCCAAGCTGTACTGGTCCGGATCGGGAGCACTTGCTGTCGCACTCGTCTGCGGACCTTGCCATGTCATGTAGCCGGCATAGGCCGCGATGTCGAACTGGCCGAACGTACGAACGAAGTTCCCGGCCACCGCCCAGCCACGGGTGTAGGCCGAGGACGTCGGCACGGGACTTGCCGTGTCCTGCGATGAGTCAGGCATGTACGACACGCCGAACTGGAAACCTTCGAAGCGCGGCGTGTAGTAGTTGATCTTGTCCGAATCGTTATCGCGGAAACGCGACACGGTCGTACCAAGCATCGAGTCGCTGTTGAAAGACGACCGCGGCACCGGGTTGAACAGCACGTTCGAAACGTTGCCTTCGTTCACCCACCCGCGGGTGAACACGTCGGGCGCCTTGTAGGCCATGCGGTAGTGCACGTTGTTGATCTGGCCGGCCTCGATGCGTCCGAACTTGCTCTCGATGAACATGTACGATTCGTCGACAACGTCGGTCGCGGACATGCCCTCGAATTCGATGCGCAGACCGATCGTGATGCCGTTGTCGAGCGTGGTGCGCCCGTTGAAGTGGATTTCCTGGTCCGAGTGGTTATCGAATGTCGAGAACTTGCCCGAGCGACCGCTGCTCGTCGATCCCACGTCGTCTTGGCCAATTATGGTGAAGAACTGGCCCATGTAGCCGTTGACGGTGATCTTCACCGGCTCGACCTTCTGCTGCGCCTGGGCCGGCGAAACGTCGGCCATGGCGAACAAACCGGCTGCGACCAGCGCCGTCGTCCCCAAAAGTTGCTTCTTCATCTGGTACCTCTCCGAATTGTTATTCGACTGTTCTTTACGGCCCGGCCGCTGGCCGGTCTTTTCCCCTGAATACCGTTCAGGCATTTGAGTTTTTTCATAGTTCCTAACGCTTGGTCAATAAATTGTGGCCTGATTTGTGTTGAAAACTCCGCACTGTTGCGTACTAGCAACATCTAATATGGTAATATTCTTGCGCGACTCGGGCCGGACGGACTGGGCGGCCGGTTGCCGACGGATTGGGCACTGCCGCCGCAAGACGGACGGCAGCCAACGGTTTTGACAGCAATGTTGTGCGTCGAGGCGGTCGGGATTATGATCCGCGCCAAATTCCCGGGGCCGGCGGGGCGATCCGGGGCCGACCGATCAACCAGGGGCTAACCTGATGATGATGCGTGCGTTTTCGCCATCTCGCGGACGTTCGATATTCCGCTTTTGGGCGCGGGGTTGGCGTCCTGGCCAAATCCTTGCCGTCGTCGCTCTGGCCGGCTTCGTGGCCGCATGCGGCGCCGATTCCGAATACAACTATCCGGACAGGCGGCCCGGCAGCAAGATCGACCCGATCGGCAGCAACAAAAAGTACGAGGGCGTGTTCGGGACTGATGGCCTCAAGATATTCGGCAAGAGCACGCCCGAGGACACCGGTGCGAGCGGCGGCGGGATCGGCGTCAACAGCTTCCTCTGGCGCGCCTCGCTCGACTCGATCTCGTTCATGCCGCTGGCCTCGGCCGACCCCTTCGGCGGCGTCATCATCACCGACTGGTACGCCCCGGCCGAGGTCCCCAGCGAGCGGTTCAAGGTCAATATTTACATCCTCGGCCGCCAGTTGCGGGCCGACGGGGTCAAGGCGGCGGTGTTCAAGCAGCGGCGGGATCCGGGCGGCGCCTGGGTCGACGCCGCGGTCGAACCGAAGACGTCGATCGAGCTCGAGAACACGATCCTCACCCGCGCCCGCCAGCTTCGCATCGACACCGCGCGGCCGTAACCCCCGCGCGGGTTTAGTTCTCGGCCCACATCCGCAGCAGGTTTTTGCGCACCCGATCCAAGAGGTCGAGATCGCCGCGCGAGGCATTCTTGGCCGGCGCCGTCAACGACTGACCGAGGAGCGCCAGATCGAGCAGCAGCTCGCGCTTGAGCGGATCGCGGATCATGCTCTGCATCCAGCTCACGACGACCAACCGCTCGCCGCGGGTGACCGGCGTCACCTCGTGCAGGTGGTAGGTCGGATAGGTGACGAGGTGCCCCGCCGGAAGCTTGAAGGTATGGCGGCCGAATCCCGATTTGATCACCAGCTCGCCGCCGTCGTAGCTCTCGGGCGGCGAGATAAATAACGTGAAGCTCATGTCGACGCGAACCGCGTCGGGCTCGCCGGGCGATCCGCCCATGATCGCGTTGTCGACGTGGTCGCCGTAATGCATCCCGGTCTTGTAAAGGTTGAAGCGCACCGGGAGGATCCGTTTGGGCGCCACCACCGCGACGAAGGTCGAGTTGCGCATCAGCGCGCGCAGGACAAGCTCCTGCAGCTCCTTCTGGCCCTCCGACCGGACATTGGTTTCAAGGTTGCGCTTGATCGCGGCGGTGCGCGGGCCAGCGGTCGCCCGGCCGTCGACGAATTCGCTCGCCGCCACGCCTTTGCGGATTTGTTCGAGTTCGGCCGGTGTCAGGATATCGGGAACGATGACGAGCATGGCTTGGGTGTCGAGGGCAAGGTCGTGCGTTTGTTTGGCGCGTGAGTATCGGGCGGGCACCTTCGCATGGTCAAGCCGCGCTTGCGCGGCGGGATTAGAGCGCGATTTGCAAAGGTGGAATCGGCGCTCATGCCCCTCGCCCTTCGCCCT
>CAYMXF010000191.1:0-6637 GCA_964393935.1 uncultured Planctomycetaceae bacterium | reverse complement strand
CTCCTCGAACCAGGCATCGACCCGCGCGGACAGGCGCAAGCTCAATGCCAGCGCGGCGGCATAGTCACCCTTGTCTCCCAATGCGCGACATCGTTCCAACCGCGTCCATAAACCGATGCGGCGCGAGGCCGGTACGCTGAGAGCGGGACGTAAAACTTGAAGCGCTCGCTCGGGTCGACCGGCGTGACGATAGGCGACACCTTGCCAGAGCTTGGCCGCTTCGGCGACGCCGGTTCTCGAGTCGTCAAAATACTCCGCCAATCCGCCGCAAGCGGTGAGCAATTCGTCGCGCGCCGGGCCGGTCGTCGGCGATGCTCCGAGGGCGCGAAACACTTTCGCGAACGCTCGCAGGAGATCGATGCACTCCCGGACGTCGGAGGCGACCCCATCATCCAAATGCGATTTCTCCAGCGCCTCCGCGGCATTCTCCAGATGGGTCACGGCCTTTGAGGCTGTTTCTCGAAGCCGCTGGCTCCGATCAGAATCGCCGCATAGTTCATGGGAAAGCTCCGTCGAGCATTGCGAGATCAATAGGCACCTCGCGGCTTCGAGCGATGCCCGACAAAGCTCCTTCGGCTCCGTCGCCGCCGCAGCCTTTGCTTCCGAGGCTTCGCAAGAGTTCTCATTATCAAGTGCCTCTTCAGCAGCTTGACTCGTCGTCGAACGAGCGGGCTGCGTGGAGACATCCGCCGCGGCAATCGCCGCGCTCACCAACAAGGACAACAGAACGATCAAATGACAAGTGACATCGTAGATGGGTGGCTTGATTCTGGCGTGGTTTCGCATCGCCGATCCATAACTGCCGTCAAGGGGCCGGACACCGTGAGTCCGGCATTCGTAACTGCCGTTGGGGCGGGATTATAGGTCGCACCGAAGCCGCGTCAAAAGTTGCGGGCCGCGCGGTAATCGTCCGAGGCATGCACTTTATCGTCGCCGCTTCGTGCGACCGATGATATGATGGGTTGACCTCGCATGGTTGGGGTATGGCCCGTACGAGGTAACGATGACGCTTCCCTGGCGATTGCGAACTGCACTTCTTCTTGCCTTCGTGGCGATCTGGATGGGGTGCGGTTGCGGCTTTGATCGGCTGCAACAAGAAACCCTGCCAAACCAAGTTACTGGCTTTTCCCTCCAGGACTTGAAGGACATCCAGGACGACGAGCGGCTTACGGACGACGAAAAACGTGAGGCCATTCGCACCGCCGTCGGCGCTCCCCAGGACTCCAGCGGCGACCGGTTCGTCGAATTCCTCCTAACGATGAACGTACCGTGACCCTCACGGTCGTTGTGTCGTGATCGGGCTCACCCGGTTGTCGTGTGACACGCTCGCTCTTTTTTATGAAGGAAACATTTGAGATGGCAAAATCGAAGAGTAGGGTCTTCGTCGCCTGGGTCGCCTTCTCGGCGGTGCTCGTGACCGGCTGCGGGGTATCCGACCTGATCAGCGCGGCCAACAAGTTGCAGGCCGGCCAGATCGGCACATTGACCGGCAATGAGATTCGCGCCCTCAGCGAGGTAGTGGCCGCGACGCTGAATTCCCAGGACCCCACTTTGGGGCTGACTCCGCTAACGCAGCCACAGGCGGACGCCCTCGCGGCCTTCTTCCAGGCCAACAACATCCAGACACAACAGGACTTGGATAACCTGATGGCCGATGCGGAAACCAACCCGCCGGCCGGACTGGTGGAGCTCGCCGCCGCATTCGACAACGTCGATCCCAACATCGATCAACAAGAACTCCAGCTAATCATCCAGCAGGCGTTCGGCGGCGGCGGAAACTAAGCACCTCGCGCTTGTGGCGCCGGCTTCCAGCCGATGATCCCGTAGCATCCGCGCGTCCCGCCGGACGATCCGTTGTAGCGTCCGTGCCTCCGCGCCGGACGTCTCAGGGTCTTGTGGTACCTGCTTCCACACTTTGATTCCGTGAGGGCAAAGCGACGCAAATCCGCCGATAGACGCGGATGGCGGGTTTTTTTTGATTGGGTGCGAGACTGGGTGGGAATTGCTGGGACGGTTGAAGTCGGAATGCGGAATTCGGAACGCCCGCCGCGGCGGGTAAACTCCATGCGGAATGAGCGGAACCGGGGCGGGCATGGTTGAATAATTCAAGCAAAGAGAAAATAGGCTCGAGGAGGCTGAACTAACCTGAATTTGTTGAATTTGTTTCGTTTTCAGCGTGAAAACGGGGGTGGGGTTTGGCGGATTCAAGGTGGATTCAGGTTGGGAAGTTGAATCCACAGATGACGCCCGCCCCACCACGGCGAGGTCGTTCCGACGCGGCGGGTGAACTCCTGGAAGCGGATGGGGAATCCAAAAGTTGAACCTCAGAGACGCCCGCCCCGCCACGGCGAGGTCGTTCCGACTCGGCGGGTAAACTCCGACACCGAGGTGTTTTGGGGGTTGAAAACGCTTGAAAAACTTGAAAACGGAGGGGCGGAGGGCGTGAGAGAGAATTATCGTAATTGGGACTATTTTGACGTTGTTCATGGTCGATGCGCGGGGAAAAGGCGCTAGCGATCGAAGCTGATCCTTGAATCGCGAGACCTAACTTATGCCTAACACTATAGCGCGGGATTTTGAGAAGGCAAGGAAGAAAACGCGAAACCCTGGACATCGCGATGCAACGTCAAGGGCAGGCCGCCGAAAAGTCGAACCCTTGGCTGAAAGGGCCAAAACTCCAAAACCGGATAAGCGAAGGCGGATGGGCGGGCGGGCTGTCGAAACGGTCTACCGATGATCGCCGATGGGAAAGATGGGCACGGCCGTTGATCATCAATCCCCCGCCGTCCGACCGCATCGAACCGCGTGTCATCAAACGTCGAATGAAAGAGTACCGCCTGATGAAAAAGCCGCGCGCCTCCTCCGCCAAGCCCTGCTCAAACAAAAACATGCTGCCTAAGTTAATTCCATTCTATAATGTCCCCCAGCCATGCCCGTCATGCTGCCGGAGCGGTGCGACAGGAATTCGAGCCTCACGTAATGCGAAGATAGCACATGAACGAAGAAGACAGCGACGAACCGATCAAACTCTACAAATATTTTTCAGTGGATGAAAACCGGATTCTCTGGATAAGGGAGGCTATCCGGGAGAATCGCGTCTACTACTCCAGCATTGAACAATTCAACGATCCATTCGAAGGTCATTTAACGATGACCTACGATGCACCGTTTGAAATGAAAGAGGCTAGAGCAAGGGAGCACATCATGAGGCAGCAGCCAGAGCTTTCCATGCAGGAGATATCAGATCTCGTACCGGAAAGAATCGCGTACGCGGAGCAACATGGGTTATCTAATTTGAAAGATCTGCGCAAGAAGATAGGAATATATTGTCTATCACAGAAACGCGACGACATCCTCATGTGGTCCCATTACGCCTGTTCTCACCGTGGCATTTGTATTGAGTTTTCAGCGACAGAACAAGCTCACGTAGTTTTCATGGGTCAAGCCTTCAGGGTTGTTTACCAGAACCTGTTCCCGTGTGTGAATCTTTATAACACTTCCTTAGAAGACAAAGCCAAAGCGTATATTCTCACGAAATCCCAGCACTGGAGCTACGAGTGCGAATGGCGAGTCATTGATTTTCCAAAGCCATCCGGATACCGATCCATTCCGCCTCGATTAATATCGTCTGTGATTCTTGGCGCAAAGGCTACTGACGAAACACGGGAAGCGATCAAGCAATTACTAAGCGGTCTTGCGTGGACTGTGAAGCTGTATCAAGCAAGAATGAATAGCGACAATTACGGACTCGAAATCGTCTCGGATTAAACTGCTTCTAACTCCTTTGGTCAGCCTTCCCCTGTTGCGACCTTCAGGCTGTTTGCCCGCCGGCCTATGAGGTGGCAACACTTCTGGTCCCTTATAGGATAGCGGTTATGTGGTGTCCACGGTAAATGTACCGTTTTGTCCGGTTACTTATGTCCGCCGGAAGTCCTCGGACGCGGTAGGCCGACGGCCCGGAGTGATTCGGCCCTCCGACATCTTCGCGAGAGCACCCGTGACGTAGTTACGGCGTTTGCCAGCGGATATTCCCGTCTGGGCCAAACAACAGCAACGACGATTTAGGGTAGTTGGTGACCTTTCCATCCGGAGTAGCAGTCTTGCCTATGCCAAGCCTGACGCGGCCTATACCCCTTTCGTCGGATAGTCTCAGCCCCGCACCGTCATTGAGCGTGAATAACGTGGCGCGGGGCTTCCCCTTTTCGTCGTGCAGGCTCAGGCCCGGCCCGTCCTTGAACGCGCTCAACATGGCGCGCCCCTCGCCCTGCTCGTCGGCCAGCACCAGACTCGGCCCGGACTTGAGCGAGGCCAGTCCGGCACGGGCCTTGCCTTTCTCGTCGCTCAGTATCAGGCCCGGACCGTCCTTGTCCAAGATCAGCTTGGCGCGGGTCGTGCCCTTCTCGTCGCGCAGGCTCAATGTCGGCCCGTCCTTGTCCAAGGAGAGCCCGGCACGGGAGCCCTTCTCGTCGAACAGGGCGAGGATTGGCATATCCTTGACCACGGCCAGCGCGGCACTGGGTTTGCCCTTCTCGTCTGATAGTTTTAGGCTCGGCCCGTCCTTCAACGACTTTAGCTCGACGCTGGGATTGCCCATCTCGTCGCACAGGCTCAATGTCGGCCCGTCCTTGTCCAAGGTCAGCTCGGCGCGGAACGTATTCTTCTCGTCGAGCAGGACCAGGCTCGGCCCGTCATTGTCCAAGCTCAGCCCGGCGCGGGGCTCGCCCTTCTCGTCGCCCAGGCTCAGGCTCGGGCCATCTTGGCTCACGAACAGCATGGCGCGGGTCTCGCCCTTGTCGTCGCGCAAGATCAAGCTCGGCCCGTCCTTGCTAACGTACACCCTCACGCGGGTCTCGCCCTTCTCGTCTGCCAGGATTAGGCGCGGCCCGTCCTTGAACATGGACAACTCGGCGCGAGTCTTACCCCTCTCGTCCTCAAGGACGAAACGGTTGGCGCGGACTTCCTTCAGCGCGTTCGCGGCATTCTGCGCCAGCAGCATTTGCGGCGTGAGAATCCAGGCGACAACGGCGATCCCGAGGCAAAGGGCCAGCCCCGCCAGCAGGCGGCGGTTGCGGCGATTCGCTCGGCACAGTTCCTTCTCCAACTTCTCCATGCGTTCTTCGATGCTCATGGCAGTTTCCTTTCCTGTTCACGCCCCCAGCGTCGCGCTCCAAGAATCCTTCAACATCGGTCTTGGCTCCGAGGGATAAGAACCTATTTCCGGCCAGCCAAATGATCGGCAAGGCCCAGCGTCCTGCGCACTCCACGATCCACCCAAGCATACTCTCCAGACCCACCGCCGCGTAGCGCCGGAAAGCCAAGAAACGACAGCCCGCCTTTGTGCCTTTTCCGAACAATCCGCATTCCGCGTTCCGAATTCCGCCTTCGTGCAAGCCCCAACTCTTTGCCCCGCCCGCCTTCGCTTATCCGGTTTTGGTGTTTCGGCCCTTTCAGCCAAGGGTTCAACCCTTTCAGCCAAGGGTTCGACGTTTTGGCGTTTGGGCCACGCGGCCCTACGATAACGGCATGAGCAGCGGCGGAAATGGAGGGTACTGGTACCGTTTGCCCCGAAAAAAGCAGCCGAGGGCGGCTGCTCCACATCAAACCGTACCAGTACCAGATGGAGCCTGACCATGTTCTCCGGGATCATCGATGCTATTGGGCTCGTCCAATCCGCGCGGGTCGTCACAGTCGGCAGCGAACTTACGGTTCGCGCGCCCGGCTATTGGAAGGGTCTTCGAGGCGGCGCCAGCGTTGCGATTGACGGCGTTTGCCTGACGCTGACCCGAGCGGACGAGCAAGACGCGACCTTCGACGTCATCGCAGAGACGCTTCGCCGAACGACGCTGGGACGCCTGACCGCCGGCAACCCCGTCAACCTACAAAAATCTCTCGCCGTCGGCGACCGCATCGACGGCCACTTTGTTCAGGGACATATCGATGCCGTCGCGGAAGTCGCTCGCGTGGAACAGTCCCCGAACGAAGCCCTTTGGTGGTTCCGCCTGAAACCGGAGGCCCTGCGCTACATCATCCCCAAGGGCTCGGTCGCGATTGACGGCATCTCGTTGACGGTC
Organism: uncultured Planctomycetaceae bacterium; assembly: GCA_964393935.1. Lineage (GTDB taxonomy): Bacteria > Planctomycetota > Phycisphaerae > UBA1845 > UTPLA1 > DATEMU01. Next base: position 566 of record CAYMXF010000191.1, on the reverse strand, counting down.
GCGAAGGTCCAAAAAGATGCGTTCTGCGCGGCCTTGATCCCCACGACGTTGAAGCGGACGACCCTCGGCGAGAAAAAAGTCGGCGCATACGTCAATATCGAGACCGACATTCTGGCCCGAACGGCCGTGTACTACCTAGAATCGGTCGTCGGACACGACGGTTCGGCCGCCGCCTCGCTGACGCTGGAAAAGCTTCGCCAAGAGGGATTCGCATGACGCCACAGAGTTTGGAATCATGAATTCGAACTCGCCGATGACGGACGACGCGATGCTCCCGACGATCGGGATCACCATGGGCGATCCCGCGGGGATCGGTGCGGAAGTCATCGTCAAAGCCCTGGCCGACGAATCGCTGCGAAGCCGCGCGAACTTCATTCTCTACGGCCTCCACGAGACCATCTCGTACGCCGCCGACTTGGCCGAACTTATCCCCTATTGGTCGCGGCGACCGCACGATGAAGCGAGGCCGGTCAAAGGGGTCGTCGTCGCGGACTTTGACGAGGAATTCCTAGAAAGCAGATTGCCGCGCAAGCCCTCGGCGGAATACGGCCGGGCATCGATGCGGT
>CAYMXF010000190.1:0-6674 GCA_964393935.1 uncultured Planctomycetaceae bacterium | reverse complement strand
CCTGCGAATACCTGGCGGAGCTATCGGCGTTCGACGAGGTGGTCGTGCGGATGCGCCTGGCGGGGCTGACGCAGAATCAGGTGACCATGCGGTTTGATTACCTGCGCGTGCGGGACGGCGAAGAGGAGCTTGTCGCGCGCGGCGAGCAACAGGTGGCTTGCATGCGCCGAGAGGGTGATCGCCTTGTTCCAGCCCCGTTGCCGGAGCCGCTTCGCAAGGCGCTGAAAGCCTATGCCGAAGAGGGTTGACCCCAATGAGGAAACCCCTGCTCCGCTTCGACGCCGAAGGCATCGGCGATGCGGTTGATGTAATTGAAGTAGGCCGTGACTTGAACGGCGTCGTGGATCGCGACGTCCGACCAGCCGACGGCTCGCAGGTCAGCGATGTCCGCCGCCGTACATTGCGCCGGCGTCAGCGACACGCGTTCGGCGTAGGCCAGCAGTTGGGCCACCGACTCGCGTAGCGGCGCTTGATGCCAATCGTCGACGATCTGATGCACGAGCGCGTCGCAATCGTGCTCGCTCGGCGACGCGCCAGCGGCGGCCCTTGACACGGATGTTGTGTCAAGGGCGGCGGCGTCAACCAATATCCGCCAATCCTGTAAGACCTCGGCACGGAGGTCGTTGGCGTGGGACTGCACTCAGTAATGGCACCCGTTGGTCTTGCTGACCACGACCGCCAACAGTTCGCGGACGCCGCGGGACAGCGGCGAGGGGCCGAACATGATCGCCCGGTACATCCCCAGCGACGCCTCGAGCACGGGCGGATTGGGGCTCATGGATCGCACGATGTTGAAAACGCGTCCCGCCCGGCGGATCGCGGCGTCGTAAAGCTGCTTGAGCAAGCCTTCCGCTTCATCGTCTTCAATCGTTTTGATCCAGGCCATCGTTTTGGCTCCTCCGGGCTCTGTGGAGTATGATCGCTGAAAAGAACCCACGCCATCTGCCGCCGCCGCACCCGCCTCGCCAAGTCCGCGGAAACGCCGCGCTTCATGGCGGGGGATTCTACCGGCTCGACGGCGGCTTGAGGCTTGAGGCTCACCGCAGCCATAATTTGATTCCCAGGAATCGGATGCTCTGAGGATTCGCCCCAGCGGGGCGATGGTCTGTAGCCACGGGTGGAGCGAAGGCGTTTCGCCGAGCGGAACCCGTGGAAACGGGATCAAAATGATTCCCGCCCCGGAGCGGGCGGTGGAACACTCGCTTGGGAAACCCGTAGTGTTCCCCTTGCGCGAGATTCCCACCTCGAATTCCGTGACGGTTATTTCTTCGATTTTGGCGGAGGCGGCGTCACATTCTGTGGGGTGAGTTGCACGGATGATTGAGGCTGGTACCCCCGCTTTTCGACAAGCGGGCGCTGAGGCTGATATCCCCACTTTTCGACACGCAGGCGCTCGGGCTGAAATCCGGCCGCCATCTAGTTGGGGCTTGTTATCAGTTGCCATCATTCACTCCTTCGATCTTCCGAAACTCTACCAGGGCGATTTGTTCCGCCGCGATCAACCCACCGCCGGTCCGACGCCTTCGACGGTCACTTCGCGAAGCGTCTCTCGTCCGCCAAAGCGCTTCGCCACGTCGAGGATTTCAATTCCGGCGAGTTTTCCCTGGCTGTCATAGTCGGCGGCGATGCCCTCGGCGAGGTGCTTTGTGGTGACGGTCGTATCCTGAAACGTGATGCTCAAGGCGTCGACCTCGGCGTCGTAGCTGATCTTCATGGTCGGTGGCTCGCGTGCAGGATGGTCAGGCCGATGGTCTCGTCACCTTCATAGCGAATGATGATGTCGTCGTCGGTCAATTCGCTGTCGGTGGCGTTGGCCGGCTTTTTGAAATTGATATAAAGCACGTCGGCCTCGGCATCGAAGCTCGACCAGAGAAACCGGTGCGGCGTGCACAAGACGGTGGGCACCAGTTCGAGATACTCTCGCGGATTGTGCATCATCCTGCGCCTCCGGAGAGTCAAGCCGCGGAAAGGGGTTGATGATGCAGGACCATCAACTGCGCGGAGGGCAACGCGGCCATCGCGTAGGTTCGGCCGTCATTGTCGGAGAATTCGATCTCGAAAACACCGGGGTTCAAGACCTCCACGATCGTTCCAACCTGGCCTCGTTGCAGTCCGCGCGCGGGAAAGTCTTCGGTCAACGCGACGACATCGAGTAGATGGATTCCGTTGTTCATGGCGTCAAGTTGAGCGGAGGGTGGGCCTACTTCTGCCGCTACGAGACGATGTTGAACGCTTCGGTTTTTTCCTCGGACCATCGGTAGAGAGCCGCTTGAGTTCGCCAAGCGTTGTACGATCGACCCAGGCGCGACGTTGGCGCGCATAGTCTCCCGAGCCGAGTTCGAATTGCTGGAGAAACCGCACGACGCCGGATCGTCCCAGCCGTTTACGCAAGGCGGATAAACCCTCGCGACGAATATCATCGAGCGTCTGATGCATCGGATTGATCCTTCAGCCAGTTCATCGGGTTCGCCACCTCGACTCGAATGCGGGAACGGTGCCGCCGGGCCGTTCGGCACAGCCGGTCATCGCAGGACAGGAACACGTCGGCTCCTAGCGATTCCGCCGCCGCAACGTGCAGGGCATCCGCGGGCTTGAAGCCCAATCGGCCCAACTCGTTGGCCCTACGAAACTCCTGTTCGGTCAGCCTTATTCTATCCGCGCGGCCGGGCAAAAGCGATTGGACCCGCCGTCGCCGATCCCGGTCAGGCATCGCCTCGATCTCGATTTCCGCCATCTCCGACGACACGAGTTTGATCCGCCCCAAATCGGCTTGGGCGAGGGTTTCCGTCACCGCTTCAGACTCCAGTCGGATTCGAGCCTGCCGCTGGTCATCAAACGGCCGGTTCAGGCAAGAAACATCAAGGTAAATCGTCACTGCGTCCCATCCTTATCCTGACGTTTCGACTTTTCGACGTTTCGACGTTTCACTTCGTCCCCTCCTCCACAATCCGTAATTCCTCCTCCGTCAACCCATAAAGCTCATACACCAGCCGATCAATCTGCCCGTTCGTCGCGTCGATCTGACGTTGGAGCACGGCCTTTTCGTGCTCGGTCTTGGCGGCGGCAAGGGACTTGTGGAACGTGAGCGTTTGCGATGCAAGAGCCTCCAAGCCAGTGCGTGAACTGGGCAGTTTGCGAGGGATCGGAAACCGATCAACATATTGGGCTCGGAACTCAAGGTACTTGTCTCCTCCACCTTCGAGAGCCGCGCAGACGTTTCCGAAATAGAAATTGGACACTCGGGAGTTCAGAACTGCGAGCAAGGCTACATCATGTGAAGGAAGAAGGAACGCCTTGTCGTTGATGAGATAACCATCAGATTCCAAAGTGAATCGACATTCATTAGCGATGATTGGGTAGATGATCTTTGGGCGAGCACAGAACTCAAGGAGGGCAACAGCGGGCTGTTGAAGCTCATACCATTTTACGTTGCCCGCGCGGCGTTCAAGATCATGCCTGAATGACGATAGATGCTCCTTAACAGCGGGATAGTCGTCTACCGAACGGTCTGGATGAAGGTACACGACATGGCGTCCTGCCGGTTTTGCAATGTACCTCCGAATATCTTTTCCAAAAAGAATAGGCTTCAAGACATCCCGACATTTGCGATCGCGACGAATCATCGATGTTGCGCAGCGCTCGTCGATGATGAACGCATCGTTTAGGCCGGTTTTGAGTCCAAAGAGAGCTTTTGCCCCCAAGAACTCACTCAGTGGAACACTGTTACGATCAAGTAGCGCGAGCGTTGTCGCCTGAGCCTCAGGCAGTAGATTCCACCGGTCCGGGCCAAAGGCGTCAGCAGCGAGTGCAACAGAAGCGCGAGCAGCGTACTCATCAACGGAGATTCGCCCTGACTCGAATGCCAAGATTGTCTCCTCGCTCGGTACGGGAACGTAGCTCGCCGTCGCCAATGAGGTATTTTTGTTGGGTTGACCTGCGATAATTACAACAGTGCGGACCGTCGCTCCTTTGAACACGTCGGCACCAGCAAAATCAGCAATCATCGACACGCTAGCTCGTTCGGAAAGAATAGAACGCAGCGGCTTACCATACTTCGCCTTAATAAACTTGTTCGAGACGATAAACCCAAGCCGGCCTTGCGGCTCCAACACCTGCAGCGCTCGCTCTAGAAAGTATGCATATAAATCTGCTCGTTCTTCGTGGCAGCCGTAGTGCGTAGAAAGGTAGTCTTTGATCGGCTTAAAGGCTTCCATTCTGACATACGGCGGATTCCCAATCACCGCGTCAAACCCGCCCGCCTCCATCGCCTCCGCAAACTCCGCGTTCCAATCAAACGCATTGATCCGATACCGCTCCTCCTCATCAAACGAAATCTGCCGGTTCTCATAAAAATCCGGCCCGATCAGCGAGTTGCCGCACTTGATGTTGTCCGACAAATCCGGTAGCGCCCGCTCCTGAAACAACCGCATCGTCGAGCCGATCGACTCCGCCGTCTCACCCTCCAGCACTTTCAATAGCAGGCTCAGCTTCGTCACCTCCACCGCCTGCGCGTCGATGTCCACCCCGTAGATGTTGTTGAGCAGTATCCGCTTCTTCTCCCGGATCGACAGCCGCCACTGCCCCCCCGCCCCCTGATAAACGCGGTCGGTGTACTCCCTCTCCCTCCGAGGGAGAGGGTCGGGGTGAGGGTTCGAACGCGCGCTGTTTCCCTCCGCGTGAGCCTTCACGTACCAATCCCGATGCCAATCCAGCAAATACTGATACGCCCCCAAGAGAAACGAGCCCGATCCGCACGCCGGGTCCAGGACGCGAAGCATCTTCGCCCCCTTGGCCAGCTTGCGCCGCTTGCCCGTCTTCGTCTCCCGCTCCGGCCCCACCTCCGCCGGCGTCTTGCCCTCCAAGAGCTTGCCGACGGTATTCTTCACGATGTAGTCGACGATGTACGTCGGCGTGTAATAGACCCCGCCCGCCTTGCGGACCTCCGGCTTCTCCTCGACGACCGCCCGATGCCCCGCCGTCAGCCGGATGACCTTGCCCAAAAACTGCTCGTAGACCTGCCCCAGGATTTCCGGCGGCAGCACCGAAAACTCGTAAGGGCTTTCCGGGTAGTAGAGCCGGACGATGATCTCCTTGAGCACCTTGTCGTCGAGGGCCAGCCCGAGCGTCAATTCATCCGGCGGCCCGCGATCGGCCTCCTGGCGAAAGTAAAACAGCCCGGCGTTGTACTTGTCGTCCGCCTCGTGAAAGAGCTGCGCCAGCCGCCCGTAAATCGCCGTCCCGTTGAGCAAGGCCTGTAGCCGCCCGTACGGCTCGATGCTGCGGTCTTCGCACATCCGCAGGAAGATGATCCGGTCGATGGTCCGCTCGACCGCGAAATTCAGATCGCGGACGGACAGATTTTCGTTCCGCAGGGCGAAGTTCTTCGCCAGCGCCTCCCGCCACGCCTCGATCTCGTTGAGAATCTCGTCGTCGACTTCGGACGTGCCCTTCTTCCGCCGATTGGACTCGGCATATTTGTCGAACGAGCCCTTGAGAATGGCGTCCTTGGAGAAGATCGAGGCGATCTCGGCCCACTTCTCGGCGTACTGATCGCAGGTCAGGTAAAGAACTCTCGCGACGGACGCCTTGTCCTTGGCCTTCGGCGGAATCCGGCAGTCATAGACCGCGAATTCCTCGAAATCCGTGACGATCGAAAGCGGCAGCTTGCCCGACCACGCATAGCGCCGGACCTGATAGGCCGGATCGGGATCGCCCTCGACGCCGACGGCCGGCTTCTTCGCCTCGACGAAGAACTTGCGCGTGCCCCCGATGCGAAAGCAGTAGTCCGGCGCCTTGGTCGCCCCGCCGACCTTGATCGCGTCTTCGTGGATGACGTCCTTGTACGCCTCAGCCAGCCCAGCCCGGTTGTCCATGTCCCAACCGAGGGCCGTAAAGAAGGGGTCGATGAACTCCCGCCGGACCTGCGTCTCGTTATACGTCTGCCGCCGGTAAGACTCACGCTGTTCGGCAAACCGCGCCACCAGATCGACGACGGCCTGCGGACATGCGACGGCGGAGGCTATTTTTGATTGGCCCATCCCCCGCAATGATAGGATTTATGCCATGCTTCACAACAGGCCCAGGAACCCGCTTGCCTCTTCGCGCTTCCGCGTAAAATTCCCAAGCCTCAAGCCTCAACCCCCTTCCCCTCAACCATTTGCAAAAAAATCACACCCCAACCTGTGCGCTGAGCAAGGCTAGTAGTCGACGGGTGGAGAAAACCCGCCGCCTGCCGCCTCAGCTTAAAGCTTACGGCTTTCGGCTTACGGCTCGTCTCCGATGATTCCGCGCGCGAAAGGCAGCCGATCACCATGCGTCATTCAAATTCAACTTGGCCGGCTGAATGGCGAATGACCCTACCCCCGTTTTTGAGCCGCTATCGCCGAAAATTCACGAAATTCAGCCCAATTCAGCCACCCTCTTTTTTTCTTGAATTCAACTGTCCCCCGCGCACGCGGTCGGCGGCCCAACCCTCAATCCCTCGTTCCCGCGTTCCGGAGAGCCCCCCGAGGATAAATAGGACGAATTACGATAATTGTGCATCCGCCCACACCCCCGCGCTGCGACCTTCCGTCGTTCCGCATTCCGACTGGAGTTTACCCGCCGCGGCGGGCATTCCGCATTGGCGGCGACTGTTCAGGCTCGTTCAGCCTTGTTCAACCAAACAAAAAAAA
>CAYMXF010000189.1:3870-6690 GCA_964393935.1 uncultured Planctomycetaceae bacterium | reverse complement strand
AAAGGCTGCACTCGGCCCTGGGCTACCAGAGTCCTACCGAGTTCGAAGCCCACGGCCATGACCCTTAACCCCGTGTCCATAAAATGTGGGGAACATCAGCATCTGTGTTTATCTGCGTTCATCTGTGGATGCCGTTCAGTCTTGTTCCGGCTTGTTCAGCCTTTTTCAGGGTTCCAACGTTTGTTCAGCCCCCGGCATCCGGTTTCGGCGTGCTGCGGGTTATTTCGCAAGGTGCGTGAGAATCCGCTGTCCGGAGGGGCTTGCCCTAGCGCCGGTTCGGCGTCCAGGCACTCAATCATCGGACTGCCAACTCTTTTGTTTAACACGTGTTACGGCTGAGGCGAAAGGAAATCCGCCCCCGGAAGCCCCGCTGGCATGGCTCTTGCATATTGTCTTGGCGAGAGGTTGTGCGGCGGGTGCGTCTCCCGAACTCCGGTGGCGCTATGCATCTCCTCTCTCCGGCCCGAACACTTTCGGCGCAGCCGGACGATCGCATCCGCCGCATCCATCTACAATCGGCCGGCCTTGCCGAGGATTCCTCCATCCTCATGCAGTAAGGCCGGCTTCGTTTTACCGTGAATTGCCGACGCCGATCATCCGATTCCAGACGATCCCTGCCGTCGCCGATGAAACATCGTCGCGAATCGTCGTCGCCGATCGGACCGGAAATCCACCTTATGACTTCGCTGCCCGCGCCGCTCGCCCTACCCGATGCTTCAGCGCTTGGACAACTGTTGGAAGCGGAAACCGCCGCCGCTAGTCGACAAGGTTGGGCCGTCGTCGGCTCCATCGTCGCCCTGACGCTCCTCGCCGGGCTGCCGGGCATCGACGATGGGTGCAAGCTGATGCCGGACAGCTTCGCCTATCTCGACGCCGCGCGATGCCTCCGCGAGACCGGCGGCTATTCGCCATTTCGCATGATCCATCCGCCCGGCTATCCGACGCTGCTTGCGCCGCTGCTACGCTTCGGCGACCTGCCCATGCTCGCGGTGCGGCTTTTCAATCTCGCCTGTTGGATCGCCACGAGCACGCTCACGTATTTCCTGTTTCGACGGCCACTCGGAACACTGGGTGCATGGATGACGGCCGCACTCACCGCGACTAGCCCCGCGCTGGTCTCTCAATCCGCCACGCTGCTCTCGGAGCCCGCCTTCATGCCGCTCGTGCTGGGCTGCCTGCTTCTCGTGGATCGATGGCGCGATTCATCACGTTTGATCGCGCCGATTACCCTCGGGGTTTTGTGCTCCGCCGCGACGTTGGTCCGCACGATGGGAATCGTCCTTGCGCCGATCATCGCGGTCGCGATTCTTTCGCGACCCGGTCGAACGCTTCGCCACCGAGTGGTCCAAGCCGTTCTCTTTGCGATTGTCTTCATGGCCCCGATGCTCGCGTGGGAGCTTCGCCAATCCGCCTACCCCGCGGGGAATAGTTACGGGAACGCCTGGCTTCACGCGCGGCCTTGGGAAGATACGAATGCCACGGGCTTGGCGCTGCAATGGGAAAGGCTTTCGCACTACGGCCCGTTGCGGTTGGGGGTCATCAAGACCGCCCTGGTCCCGCCGCTGTTGGGATGGAGGTTGTTTCAAGGGCCGATCGCCCCCCTCGCAAGCGGGCTTATCGGCGGTGCGATCATCGTCGTCGCGCTTTGGCGATGTGGGCGAATTCGCCGCCCGATCGAGTTCTTCGTTTTGACGACCTTGGCAATGCTATGTTTCTGGCCCTACGACGAAGGACCGCGAATGGTCGCGCCGCTCCTGCCGATGTTCTTCGCCTACATCGTCTGGGTCGGCCAACGCGCGGCGCATGCTCTTCCAAGTCAACCGTTCGCGGGCAGGCTCATCGGGCTTGCGGCGGCGGGGATTCTCGTCGCACATCTTTGTGAGCTGGGCTTCACGCGGCCCGCGCTGGACCATCAACGGAGGAAGGCCGACGCCACAGTGGCCGCGATACGCCGTGTCCGCGACTGGCAGGATAAGAACCTGCCGGCGGACGCCAGCCTGGCCTGCATCATCCAACCCCGCCAGGACGTGAAGACGATCCTGCTGGGTGGAAGTTATCTCTCCCGTCGGCGAATGTCTCAGATTCTCGATGTCCCTTCGGTGGAGATGGGCGACGTGGCCGCCATCAAAGCGCCTTATTGCTTCGTTCAGACGCAAGCCCTGGGCGATGCAAAGTTGCCGAGCGATGGGTCGCACCTCGGCGCCGTCGAAGGTTTCGAAGTCTTCGCTCACAGCGTCCGCATAACGACGCCCTGACTCCCCGTGTCGGCGCACGGTGGTGGGTAAATCTTCCCAAGACATGGGCGAAACCCCGCATTTTCACCTGAAAACAGGCTCTTTTTAGAGTGCCTCCCACTGGCACAGGCTTTGCTCATGGTCGTCGCGAACGTCTGGCAAAGTGCCGGGCAAACAACGAATGGGCTCACCATCATGGAGTACACGTATGCCTTTTGATTTCAGCAGCCTGTTCACGAACTTCCAGCCGCTGATTGACGCCCTCCTGGGTTTCATTCAGGAGATACTCGCCCGCTTGTTCGGCACCGCCTCTCCTTTTTAGGCGTACCGAACGCTACCAACATCACAAATACGCCTCCCTTCCGGAAAGACGCCGCCTGCCTCGGCCGTTCACCTCTTAATCCCGACACGGTGAAGGCCCAAGGTTCCCAACGCCAAAGCTCGGTCGCCGCCGACTTCCCGAACGACTCACCGAGACCTCAATAAGGGGACCGATTTCACCGACGGCCTTGGGCAGCGGCGTCTTTCATTTATTGAATTGCGCAAAGCAAAAGCCCAGGGCGAATACAATCCCTGGGCTTCTTTT
>CAYMXF010000189.1:0-3770 GCA_964393935.1 uncultured Planctomycetaceae bacterium | reverse complement strand
GGATAGTCGTAGCCGCTCGAATAATAGGTGCGCGTGGGGTAGCATGGCGGCTCGACATAGACCGGTCGGCAACCGCCGGAGTCGTAGCTGCTACTATAATACGTACGACCGTAGCCGCTGGAATAGCATTGCGCGCTGGCGTTTTCCGCCTGCCACAATCCCAACGCGAGGGCGGCGATGGTGCCGATCCCAAACATTCTCAAACGATTAGCCAACATGGCAAACCTCCTTAAAAAGGACAAGCGACTTGGCCTGGCATTGACTCCACCGGCAGCAGGCCGAGCTACCGGAAACCGCTCACACGAGCGGATCAACTAGGTAGACACGCGACCGCTCGCGGCGTTAGCGGCCGCGTTATTGGGGTCGATGACATGGGAAGGATACCGCTATCTCCTTAAAATAAGGGGCTTTAGAGGTGAAACCATGTTTCTGCCCGTGGCGAGGCACTGGTTAGCGTATGAGGAACCAGCCGAGGACAACGAGTCCAAGCAGGATACGATAGATCGCAAATGGCCAAAGCGGCTTCGTACGGATGTAGTGCATGAACGCTGCCACGACGCCCCACGCGACCAGGAAAGATACGACAAAGCCGATGCCGAGGGTGATGGAATTCGCGCCCATCAAGGCGTGGCGATGCTTGTAGGTACGAAGAAGCCCGGCACCAAGCAAAGTGGGAATCGCCAGATAAAACGAGAACTCCGCCGCGGCGGCGCGCGAAAGCCCCACCCACAGCCCACCCATGATCGTGGCCATCGACCGGCTCGTGCCGGGGATGATCGAGACGCACTGCGCGAGTCCGATGAAGAGCGCCTGGCGGAGCGTCACCTGCTCGACGCCCGGCCCCGATTCACCGCGATGGCGTCGTTCGATAAAAATCATGACGAATGCCCCGAGGATCAGCGCGATCGCCACCGGCGTCGGCTTTTCCAGATACTTCTCGGCGATCTTGTCGAGCGGCAGGCCGATGACCACCGCCGGCAGCGTGCCGACGATCAGCTTCGTGAGCAGATGATTCGACCAGCCGTTTAGCGGGCGATGCACGACTTGCCGCCAAAGCGGCCGAAAGAAGTAAACTACGACGGCGAGGATCGCGCCGATCTGGATGAAATAGAGAAAGCTCGACCAGGGCTCGGCCTCGCCATTGATCCCCAGCGAGGGCATCGCCAGGATCATGTGCCCCGTGCTGGAGACGGGCAGGAACTCGGTCAAGCCCTCGATGATGCCCAGGATGATCGCGCGAAGTGAATCACCCACGCGACCGCTCCGAAAGGGCCTCGCGCGAGGCAGCCAGATAGGCGACGACGGAGGCGGCGGTGACCACGACGCTGAGCCAAATCATCGCGGTTCGCCAGACCATGATCCACTCGATCCCTCGCCATCGCCCGACCGTTTGGATGATCAACGGCACGGTAACGCATTGCACGACCATCTTGGTTTTGCCCCAGTAATTCGCGGCGTAGGGCTTGCCGGCCGCCTCGGAGAACCCGCGCAGTCCGCTGACGAGCAGTTCGCGGGCGACGATGACGACGACCATCCACGCGGCCAGACCGGTGACGAGCGCGCCCTGCGAGTCATTGAAGCCCGTTCCCAAGAGCAGTGTGAATCCGCCGCAGACGAGAATCTTGTCGACGAAGGGATCGAGAATCCGGCCGAAGGAGGTCACTTGGTTCTGCCTACGGGCGAGATAGCCGTCGAGAATGTCCGACACGGCGGCGGCGACGAAGATCCAGCAGGCCGCGTCCAGCATCCAAAGCTGTTCGGCGCGGCGGCCCTCCTCGTAACCGGCGAGCAGCAATAAACAGATGATGGCAAGGAAGAACCGGGCGACGGTGATCTGATTGGGCAGGTTCATCCGCATCGGGACAGTCTCAACTCTTTGTAACGTGCATGAGACGCCCCGATCAGAGCCGCGACCGTCAGAGAGCGGTTCCCATTCGACTCAAAAGACCGCTTCCTTATGGGCGCGACTCTGATGCAACTGGGCGCGGCTGGATTCGAACCAGCGAAGGCATAAGCCAACGGGTTTACAGCCCGTCTCCTTTGGCCACTCGGACACACGCCCTTTTTTCAGCGGCGGCCCTTGACACGGATGTTGTGTCAAGGGCGGCGGGTTGCGGCCGATCGTTGTTCATACCGGCAACCCGAACCCCGCAATATCCGCCGTTTCGCGTGAAAAATCAAGGCCCTCGGTGGAAGGGCCCTCGGCTCGCTTCACATCGACAGGCCGGGGATTCCGATAGAAATTACAGGGGTCTCGCTTTGGACCTCGCCTCGCTTTTTGTCGCCGGCCGGATCGCACCGGGTCGTCGAGAGATTCTCAGTAAGGACAACCATGCGGGATCTTAGGGTGCTCATCCTGGCGACGGCGTCGGCACTAGCGGGCTGCATCGAAGCCACGCCACCGCCGCAAACCGATACGCAGCGCTACCCGAGCGACTACCGCCCGACCGAGGCGCTCTCGCTCCTCGGCAGACCGTTGTACGCCAATCCCCCGACGTCGGATCGATCGAAGTTGGAGGCCGAGTTGAAATCGGCGCGCGGGCGGGTCGCCCTTCACCCGAACGACCCCGAGGACATCGTCTGGGTCGGTCGGCGTCTGGCCTATCTCTGGCGGATGTCGGAGGCGATCGACGTCTTCACCAAGGGAATCGAATCGCACCGCAAGTACGCCCCCCTTTACCGCCATCGCGGTCATCGCTACATCAGCATCCGCCAGTTCGATAAGGCCATCGACGACTTGACCACCGCCTCGCGGCTCATCATCGGTCAGCCGGATGAAGTTGAACTGGACGGGATGCCCAACAAACGAAATATCCCGCTCACGACGACGGCCTTCAACGTCTGGTATCACCTCGGCATCGCCAAGTACCTCAAAGGTGATTTCCCCGGCGCGCGCGTGGCCTTCGAGGAGACGCTCAAGCATTGCGGCAAATACGATGACAACCTCGTCGCCACGAGCGACTGGCTTTACATGACGCTGCGCCGCATGGGCCGCGACGCCGACGCCGCCAAGGTGCTCGAACTGATCCAGGAGGACATGGACATCATCGAGAACGCCGCTTATCACAAGCGGTTGCTCATGTACAAGGGGCTGATGACGCCCGCCGACCTGATCCATACCGCCACCGCGACGGACGTGGACCTTGCCACGATGGGCTACGGCGTGGGCAACTGGTACCTCTACAACGGCGATCGCGCCAAGGCGAACGAGACCTTTGAAAAGGTCGTCGCCGGCGGCTATTGGCCCGCCTTCGGCTACATCGCCTCGGAGGTCGAACTCACGCGAATGCGCGGAAGCCCGTAACTCGCGCGAGATTCTTATCGCCCTGCCGGCTTGCTTGTCGTTTGCTTGCTTTTGGCTTGATCTTTCTTCGTCTTGTCTTCCTTCATCTTTTTGACGCCCTTCTTGATGACGTGTTTGCCGACCTCCTTGCCCGCCATGGTCGCCACCCGCTGCGCCGTGAAGAACGCGCACCCCGTCGGTGCAAGCCATACGGAGACAACGATGAACACCGCAAGGAAATTTTTCACGCTTCTCATAGACATCACCTGTTGGAGACTCCCTCTCCTTGCGAAAGGGGAGGGTCGGGGTGGGGTCAAGTAGAACAGCCGCCCTCGGCTGTTATCCGAGACTCCGCGACATCACATCATCCGGATTATAAAGCCCCCGGCATCTGCCGCAGGCCTTCTTAAATCTCCAATCTCAGATCTCGGCTTCCTTGCGGCCTGCCGTTCGGCGAATCATCGACCCACCCGCCGCGCAGCGACAG
>CAYMXF010000188.1:2465-6722 GCA_964393935.1 uncultured Planctomycetaceae bacterium | reverse complement strand
CGGCGGGGTCGTTGACATCGTCCTTTATAAGGATTATCCTGACCGCCCGGTTTCAAGGATGGGAAGCCGATAGACAATGTCTCTCCCCAAGAGGCCGGCCGATGGCGCCTAGCGCGGCGGCGGTCTGAGGGCATCGTGGCACGCGGCCCGGTGCTCTAGCCTCGGGAGTTGACTCAGTCGCAGCCGCGTCCAATCCGGCCCGTGATGGCCAAGCTTTTGTCCGGTCGCCGCGGCGACCGAGCCTTCGACGCTGCCGCTCGAAAAAGAAGCTACACCATTACCCGGTAGTGTAATGGTAGCACAACAGGTTTTGGTCCTGTTTGTCGAGGTTCGAATCCTCGCCGGGTAGTTGTCTCGCCGTGGAGTGCAACGTGAGCGCCTCGGATCAGCAGAATAAGACGCAACCGTCTCGCGGGCTCGTCGCGATCATCCTCGCGGCCGGCCGCTCCACGCGAATGAAGTCCGAATTGCCCAAGGTCATGCACGAGATGTGCGGGCGGCCGATGCTCGTATATGTCCTGGACGCCTGCCGGCAGGCGGGGATCGCGGAACTCTACGTCGTCGTGGGTTTCGGCAAGGAGGCGATCACGAGCGCGTTGGGCGCCGAGCCGGGGATTCACTTCGTCGAGCAGGCCGAGCAAAAGGGGACGGGTCATGCCGTGCTGATGTGCAAGGACGCGCTGGCCAAGTTCACCGGCGACTGCGTGGTCATCGCCGGGGACATGCCCATGATCCGGGCGGAGACGCTGCGGACGCTGGTCGGCAGTCATCGAGCAACCGGCGCGACGGCTTCGCTGGCGACGACGGTGCTGGAAGATCCGACGAGCTACGGGCGAATCCTTCGCGACGGCGCCGGGGCCTTTGCCGGGATCGTCGAGCATCGCGACTGCACGCCGGAGCAGCTTGCCCTCCGCGAGGTCAACCCGAGCTATTACTGCTTTGATGCGAAGGCGATGTTCGAGGCGCTCGCACAAGTGAAGCCCAACAACGCCAAGGGAGAATACTACATCACGGACGCGCTGACGATCCTCCGCTCGGCGGGCAAGACGGTGCGAGCGAGTACGAGCGTACCGGCGCAGGACGCCGTGGGCATCAATTCGCGCGCCGATCTGGCGGACGTGGCGCGGCTCATGCAGCGGCGGATTCAAGATTCGTGGATGGAGCAGGGCGTCACGATCGTCGATCCGACCACTACGTGGATCGACAGCGGCGTTCAGATCGGGCCAGAGACGATGATCAAGCCGTTTTGTTTTCTGGAAGGCAACGCGCGGATCGGCGAGGGCTGCACGATCGGGCCGTTTGCCTACGTCGCCGCCGGCGCCGTGGTCAGCGATGGGGCACGAGTGGGGCCCGGAGCGCTGACGGCACTCGATACGGTCGGCGGCGCGCGACCGACGGCCGGCGCGCCGGCCAAGCGGACGGTGCAGGTCGTTCGACGTCCGCCGACACAGAGTTCCGTGGCGGGAGGGGCGTCGTGATGATCCACAACAACCCCGACGGCGAACTGAAGGTCTTCAGCGGGCGGGCGAACCCCGCGCTGACGGAGGGAATTTGCAACTACCTGGAGATCCGCCCCGGCCGTGCGCACGCCGAGACGTTTCCCGACGGCGAATTGTTCGTCAAGCTGAACGACGACGTGCGCGGGCGCGACGTTTTCGTGGTGCAGCCGACGTGCCGGCCGGTGAACGACAATCTGTTGGAGATGCTGGTCTTCATGGACTGTCTCCGGCGCGCATCAGCCCGGAGGATCACCGCCGTGCTGCCCTACTTCGGTTATGCGCGGCAGGACCGCAAGGAGGAGGGCCGCGTGCCGATCACCGCGAAGCTGGTGAGCAATCTGATCCGCGAGGCCGGGGCCGACCGCGTGCTGACGATGGATTTGCACGCGGCGCAGATTCAGGGCTTCTTCGATATACCCGTGGATCACCTCCATGCCGAGCCGGCCTTCACCAAGCATTTTCAGAACCTGAACTTCAAGAACGTGACCTTCGTGAGCCCCGACGTGGGCAACGTCAAGCGGGCCCGCATGTACGCGGAAAAGATGGGCTGTGATTTGGCGGTGATCGACAAGCGCCGCACGAGCGGCAGCACGGCGATCATGTACAACATCATCGGCGACGTGGAAGGCCGCGACGTGGTGATGATCGACGACATGATCGCCACGGCGGGCACGGTCTGCGAGGCCGCGCGGCTGGTCATGGAGCGGGGCGCCAAGAGCGTCCGCGGCGCGGCGACGCACGCGGTCTTCGCGGGACCGGCGCTGGAGCGGCTCGCGGCCGCGCCGTTCACCGAGATCGTCGTCGCCGACAGCATTCCGATTTCGAACGAGGCGCGCAAGTGCCTGCCGAACCTGGTCACGCTCAGCGTCGCGAGCATCTTCGGCGAGGCCATCGGGCGGATTCATAAACACCGATCGGTCAGCAGTTTGTTTACTTCGTGAGGACGTCAACATGGAAATTCCAACCATCAAGGCAGAATCGAGACAGGCGGCGGGCTCCCGGGCCGCGGCGCGTCTGCGGCGCAAGGGCAAGTTGCCCGCGATCGTCTACGGCCACAAGCAGGATCCGTTCGCGGTGACGCTCGAAGCCCGCGACGTGGAGCAACACCTTTCGCACGGGGCGCATCTCGTCAATCTGGACGTGAAGGGAAAGGTGCAGCCTTGTCTCATCAAGGACGCGCAATACGACCATCTCGGGGCCGAGCTGGTCCACCTGGACTTGGCCCGCGTGGATTTGAACGAGAAGGTCAAGGTGCATGTCACGCTCGAACTTCGCGGTACGCCCAAGGGCGCGGCCGAGGGCGGCCAGCTTCGGCAGGACCTGATGGAGTTGGAGGTCGAGTGTCTGGTGACGAACATCCCGGAGAATATCCGTGTGAACGTCGCCGATCTCGCGCTGAATCAAGTGCTCTATGTGAAGGATCTGAAGCTGGATGCCGGGCTTCAGGCCGTGACCGAATCGGAAAAGGTCGTCGCGACTTGCCGTCTGCCGCTCGCGCCGGTCGAGACCGTTGAGGCTGCGGCGCCGGTCGCGGGTGCGGCGGAGCCCGAGGTCATCGCCAAGGGCAAGATTGAAGAAGAAGGCGCGGAAGCCGGCGTGAAAGAGAAAGAGAAAGAAAAAGAAAAACCGCAACGTGGCAAGGAATGAAACTGATCGTCGGCTTGGGCAACCCGGGCAAGCAGTATGCCCGGACGAGGCACAACATCGGCTACCGCGTGGCGGAGCTTGTGTGCGAGCGCTGGCAACTCGGGACCTGGCGGGAGAAGTTCTCCGGCCTGGTCGCGGAGGGGATGGCGTCGGGCCAGCGCGTATGCTTGTTGCGGCCGATGACATACATGAATTTGAGCGGCAAGAGCGTCGTGGCCGCGATTCAGTTTTTTCAGTGTTTGCCGGAGGACGTGTTGATCGTCTCGGATGACGTGGACCTGCCGCTGGGCAAGCTGCGGATGCGGGGCACGGGTTCGGCCGGCGGGCAGAAAGGCTTGGACGATGTCTTGCGATGTCTCGGCACGCAGGATGTCGCGCGGCTGAGAGTCGGAATCGGTCGGCCGGCGCGCGGCGACGTGGCGGACTATGTGCTTGGGACGTTTGCCGAGAGCGAAGAGCCGGCGGCGGAAGAGACGCTTCCGAAGGCGGCGGATGCGGTGGAGTGCTGGCTGACGCAGGGAATCAACGCGGCGATGAACCGCACGAACCGGACGGATGATGCGGATGACGAAGAAGTAAAGAGGAGTCCTGGACCGTGAAAAGTTACGAAGCAATGTTCTTGATGGATGCGGCGATGGCGACGGATTGGCCCGTGGCGGAGGCGGAGGTGCGGAGGATTCTGGACCGCGCGTCGGCCAAGGTGCTCGGCCTGAAGAATTGGGACGATCGGAAGCTCGCGTACCCGATCGGCCCGCACAAGCGCGGGCTTTACGTGCTCGCGTTCTTCGAAGCGCCGGTGGACAAGATCACGGGCATCGAGCGCGACGTGCAGCTTTCCGAGAAGCTTCTGCGGGTGCTCGTCGTGCGCCGAGACGGACAGACGCCGGAAGCGGTGGAGAAGGCGATGGCCGCCGGTCCTCCGCCCAAGACGCTGTCGCGCGGCGACGAATGGAGCGGCCTGGGACGGCCGAGGTTCGGCGGGCCCGGAGAAGGCCCTGGCACCGGACCGGTCGGCGAGGACGTCGAGGCCGGTCCCGCGGTGGGCGTCGCGGATCGTCCCGATGCCCGCGATGATATCGAGGAGCGCTAGAAACGACGATGGCTAGCAGTG
>CAYMXF010000188.1:0-2365 GCA_964393935.1 uncultured Planctomycetaceae bacterium | reverse complement strand
GAGATCGACTACAAGGACCTCGCGGCCCTTCAAAGGCTGGTCAGCAATCAAGGCAAACATTTTTCGCGCAAGCGCAGCGGCAACTGTGCCCATCACCAGCGGTCCAGTTGCCGGGCGATCAAGCGGGCGCGGTTCATGGGCTTGTTGCCGTTTTGTGGATAGGAGCGATTGAGAATGAAACTGCTCTTACGAAAAGACATCGATAAACTCGGCCTGTGCGGCGACGTCGTCGAAGTTTCCGCGGGCTATGCGCGGAATTATCTCCTGCCGCATCATCTGGCCCTCGCGCCGACGTCCGCCAACGTCAAGTCGATCGAGGAGGACAAGAAGGTCGCGGCCCTCGATCGGGAGCGCGTCCGGGCGGTGCTCAAGAAGACGGCCGATCGGCTGGCGGGCGCGGAAGTGACGATCAGTTCCGCCTGCACGCCGGACGGCCGCCTGTACGGCTCGGTCGGCCCGCGGGAGATTTCGCACGCGCTCATGCAGGAAGGCCACAGCGTCCACGCCGACCAGATCAAGATGTCGCACAACATCAAGGAGGTCGGCGCGGTGGAAATCCCGGTGGTGCTCTCCGACGAGATTCGCGCGTCGGTGAAGGTGTGGGTCGTGGCCGAGAAGACGGTCGGCGATTTAGAAGAAGGAACTCGAACGGAGGACAAGGATGACCAGAATCGCACCGCCGCTCACGCCGATGGCCGGCCGGCCGACGCCGGGAGCCCGCGCGACTGATCCGGTCGCCACGAGCCGCTTGCCGCCGCAGGACCTCGAGGCCGAGATGAGCCTCCTGGGGTCGATGCTGTTGGACCGCGATTCGACCGGTCTGGTTCTCCAGATCATTCCGCGCGAGCTATCGAGCCGGTTCTATCGCGCGGACCATCGCCTGCTCTTCGAGACGCTCATCGACTTGTATGACATGAACAAGCCGATGGACCTCGTCTTGCTGGAAGACGAGTTGCGACGGCGGGGGTTGTTGGAGGAGGTCGGAGGCCGCGATTACCTCCTCGATCTATCGCGGTCCGTGCCCAGCATGGCCAACTGCGAGCACTACGCTCGGATCGTCCGCGACAAGGGGCTCTTGCGCGATCTGATCCAATGTTCCCACACGATTCTCCAATCCGCCTATGACGATCAAGAGGAGGCGGCGCTCATCCTCGACGCGGCGGAGAAGCACCTGTTCGCGGTGACGGAACAACGCGTCTCCAACCAGGCCGTCTCCATTCGTGATTTTCTCGATGAGACGATGCGGCAGATCGACATCCTGGAGGACGGGGCGCTGACCGGCGTGCCGACGGGGTTCTCCGAGTTGGATGCCATGCTCGGCGGCTTGCAGTATGGGGATTTCATCGTGATCGCGGCGCGGCCGAGCATGGGCAAGACGGCGCTGGGCCTGTCGCTCTTCGAGTACATCGGGATCGTGGAGAATCAGCCGGCGGCCTTCTTCTCGATGGAAATGAGCAAGCTCCAGATTGCGCAGCGCCTGCTTTGTTCGCATGCGCAGATCGACCTCAAGCGGATGAGACACGGCAAGTTGGGCGAGTCTGAAAAGACCAAGCTCAAGCTGATCTGCGGCAACATGCGGAATTACAAGCTCTTCATCGACGACACGCCGGGCATGAGCATCATGGAGCTGCGGGCCAAGGCCCGGCGGCTCAAGATGCTGCACGGCATCAAGGTCGTCTTCGTCGATTACCTGCAATTGATGTACGACCGGGCATCGAAAGAGAACCGGCAGCAGGAAATTTCCGCGATCAGCCGGGGGCTCAAAGCGCTGGCCCGCGAGCTTGAGATCCCGGTCGTGGCGATGGCGCAGCTCAATCGGCAGGTGGAAGGCCGCGAGGGGAACCGGCCGAGGATGAGCGATTTGCGGGAGAGCGGGGCGATCGAACAGGACGCGGACGTGGTCATCCTGCTGCACCGCGAGGAGTATTACCTGCACAAGAAGAAGAACGCCTCGACGGAGTTTTCGGAACAGTTCAACAAGGTCAAGGGTAAGGCGGAGTTGATCGTCGCCAAGCAGCGCAACGGCCCGACGGGCGACATCGAACTGCACTTCCATCCGGAGTTCACACGGTTCGACAACGCGGCGCCGGCCTACCTGGAGGACCCGTCGGCGTATACGAGTTCGTCCTACCACGCGGCCCCGGACGTCGGCGAGCCGATGATGGGCGGCGGGGAGGACGAAGGGGCGCCGTTCTAACCGCGCGGAGACGGTGGCGGAGTTGGAGTCGCTACGGTGAACTATTCAGCGCGGAGAGCCGTATGGGGCCGCGACCTGGTCGCAGCGTACCGCGCACCGCCTGGGCCTGGAGGCCAGCCTCCACCCTCGCGGCCGACCGCGAAAAGGCAAAACAAAGTAGAATGACCC
>CAYMXF010000187.1:4730-6801 GCA_964393935.1 uncultured Planctomycetaceae bacterium | reverse complement strand
CGGCGCTGGCGGCGCTGCTCTTCGGCGCGCACCCGATGACCGTGGAGGCGATCGCCTGGACGAGCGAGCGAAAGACGCTGCTGGCGGCGTTCTTCGCAGTCTGGTCGATCATTTTCTATGTCGCGTACTGCCGAGCGGCCGGTCAGCGCGGCCCTTGGCCCCGGCGTCTTTTCTATGCCGGATGTTTACTGACGTTTCTGATGTCGCTTCTTTCAAAGCCGACGAGCACGCCGCTGCCGGTGATGCTCCTCATCTTGGACTACTGGCCGCTCAAGCGCCTGAGCCGCCGGGCGGTGCTGGAGAAAGCGCCGCTGCTGCTCCTGGCGGCGGCGTCCGCGGGCGTGACCTACCTCTCTCAGCGCGCCACCGCCGAGGCGGCCTTGCCGAGCGAGTATGGTCCCCTGCGCGTTCCCCTCGTCTTGCTGCACAACATCGTCTTCTACCTGGAGAAGATCGCCTGGCCGGTGAACCTCTCCTCGCATTATCCCTTTCCCAAGCCGCTGTCGTTCCTGCATCCCGCCGTCGTCAAAGGCGTTGTGGGCTCGGTCGCGCTCTTCGCGGCGCTGGCCCTTTCGCTGCGCTGGACGCGGGCATTCACGGCGGGATGGTTGGTGTTTTTTGTGGGAATGCTGCCGACGATGCAGATCATCGCTTTCACGAACGTCATTGCGTCGGACAAGTACGCGTACTTCCCGGCCGTGGGTCTCTCGATGACGCTCGCGTGGCTCTTGGTCGGCGTCTGGAGACCGGCGACGAGCCCACGACCAACGTCCATTCGGCGCGTGGGAATAGCGGCGATCATCGTTCTCCTGGCTATGATTGAAGCTCGCCAAACGCGCCGGTACCTGAGAGTCTGGGAGACATCCGAGCGACTCTGCCGGCACATGATTTCGCTCTCGCCGAACGTCGCGTCGCTACACAACATGCTGGGCCTCGCGCTCAAGGATGACAACCGGCTATCAGAGGCGGAGGGGGAGTTTGGGGAGGCAATCCGCCTGAAGTCGGAGTACGCCAACGCCTATAGCAATCTTGCCCGACTCTACGTCATGCAAGGCCGTCTTAAGGACGCCACACTCGTCTATCGTGAGGTCCTCAAGATTGAGCCCCGGATGGAACAGGCCCACAACAATCTGGCCAACACGCTTTGTCAGCTCGGCCGGTTGGAGGAGGCGGTTCCGCACTTCGAGGAGGCCATCCGGCTCAAGCCTAGTTTGCTCCAGCCGCGGCAGAATCTGGCGAGGGCACTGCATCTGTTGGGGCGTCTCGACGAAGCCGCGCGATGCTATGAAGAGGTGATCCGCATGAGCCCCGAGACGGTCAGTGCCCACCTTATGTACGGTGCGGTGCTTCGCGATCTGGGCCGCCTGACGGAGGCCGAGCAAGAGCATCGCCAGGCGGCGCGGCTCGCCCCGATGGAGGCCGAGACCTATTACCAGTTGGGGCTCGACCTGGAAGCGCAGGGCCGAACGCGCGAGGCGTCGGAGGCCTATCGGCAGGCGTTGGAACGCAAAGCGTCGCATGTAAACGCCCGGCGTCGCTTGTCGGCGGTTTTGTCTTTACCCGGCGGCGCCCCGGTTGAGTAAGGGTATTGACCGGTCTAACGAATCACGAGCGGCCTTCGTCGGGCGAGTCCGATGGTCATGAGTGAGCACATCATGAGCGAAACTGCCGTCGGCTCCGGGATGACCGCGCGCCACGCCTCTTGGTTGCCGCTCGGATTTGTGCCATAGCCAACGATGGTCGTGCCGTCCGACGAGATGGCTTGAGCGGAATTCAACGTCCAACCGGTCAGATTAAGGCCGAAATCATTGACCAGGACGTCGCGCAAGTTGCGCATGCCATGCCCGGGATCCCAGATAAATGCCTCCCAGTCGTTGCCGTATTGTCCCGTGATGCCGTCGCCGACGACAATCTGCCCATTTCCCGAGACACCCCAGGCCGTGCTTTCGAAGTCGCCTTCGGGTAGATCGCCGAGCCTTTGGAGACCGCCATTCTCGGTCCAACGATACGCCTCGATCAAACCTGGGATAGAAAGGTCGATTCCGGCTCCGACCACTACCGAGCCGTCACT
>CAYMXF010000187.1:2966-4630 GCA_964393935.1 uncultured Planctomycetaceae bacterium | reverse complement strand
CCCAAGAGTCCGTCCACTATCCGCCTCGGAATCTCCGCAAGACGGCCCCGCCGCCGCCCTTCGATCCCTAATCCCTCGTCCCTGATCCCCAAAGCCCCTCCGCGTGCTCCGCACTGTTAGTGGTCAGTCTCGATTGAAATTTCAGGTTCCGGGGCCCGGTGGCGCTAGGCAGTATCCGGCCGCCAAGGGCCGGAAGAACCCGAAAACTCGACCGAGACGCAACACTATGACATGCCCAAGTGTCCTGCTACCGCGGAAAGCATCGAAATAACGGTATCTCTGCCACTTGGCGGGTGATTGACCGACGCGAAGTTGATGATCGACGAAGCGATTTGGAATCAAAAAAAGGGGAACGCTCGGAGTTCTGTCCTGCCGAACCGCCTTTTTTGAGTTTGCCCTTCGTGCGCGAGGTGCATTCCAAGCCCGATCCGGCGCGGCCCGTCAGACCGTCGCGGGGATGGCGAAGGCGGCGTCGATCGGATGGCGATTTTGGAATCCCGCGCCGACCTCATGCCAATAGTCGATCCGCGTCTCGCCAAGCCGCCAGCAGAGTTCGACGATGCGGCCCTCGCGGATCGCGGCGAAGTCGATCAGGCCGGCGCGCCAATCCTTGAGTTCGCAGCCGACGGCGGACAGCTCTTCGGAGAAGAGACGAAGCTTTTCAAGCTCGACTTCGTACTGGCGGCAGAGGCTGGCCTGCTCCTCGCGGCTGACGGAGGGGCGGCGGATGTGGCAGCGCTCTTCGAGCGCGCCGACCTTTTTGTACTGCCGCACCATGTCGGACACGATTCGCTGGACGAGCGGCAGCGTGCGGTTGGCGTGGTCGAGAGTGAATATGCGCGGAGACTTATTCTTGACGGGTCGCCGCCGGGATCGTGCAACGTCGAAAACTTCCATGGAGGCCTCGCTCTTTATCTCGCGCGTACGGCGATGGTGGGTCGTTCCTGGCTACCAACACCCTCGAATTTACCGCGCCGGCAAAATCATGTCAACCAACGTAAGTCATCGATTTTAACTTTTTGCATCGAGCGCGTGGGTGCGAACGCCATCGCCGGGATCGTCCGTTAAAAATCGTCTTTATGGAGACATGGCTAGGTGTTGGCGAAGGTCGTCAATGAACCGGCGGTCGATGATAGACCGCGACGAGGGAAGATTACCGGACATTATCCTCCTCCCTTGCCCGCGGCGGATGCCGCCGTGAAAACGACTCCGATGCACATGACCAGGATGAGCAGTCCGCAGACGACCAGGGCGGTCACGGCCGGCCAGCGCGGCGGAGTTCGGCGAACGAGACCGACGATGCCGCAAATCACGGCGAGCACCGGCGTTACGCATAATCCAGCGGTCATAATAATCTGAAGACCGGACCGGGCCTGCATCTCCTGCACAAGAAGTTTATTGATTTGTTGCGGGGTGGAGTTAGGGGCGGCGTTTCGCATGACGTTGTAGACCACGCCGGCGTAGATGGCCATGGTGATCATGGAAATAGACACACAGACGAGCGATGTCCAGCTCCAGACGTTGGTGCCGGCGGGCGTTTCCACGGCGTAAGGCAGCGGCCCAGGGCTTTCGACGGTCTCCGGCGTGCGGGCGATCGGAGGGTTATCGCGAAACGTGTCGTCGGTCGCCGCGGGGGCCGTCACGACTTTGCGGCAGTAAGGGCA
>CAYMXF010000187.1:0-2866 GCA_964393935.1 uncultured Planctomycetaceae bacterium | reverse complement strand
CTTGCTTCTTCGCGTCGCCTATTTTTCCGCAAGCAGCGAGAGCGCTAACGTCGTCATGCACCGTACGCCGGTCTTGAGGGTGGGGGCGATCTCGACCTGAAACTTCGAGGAATGAACCGTCGGCAGCGGTGGGCCGCCGGGTTGTTTGGACGCCTCGAAGCGCTTCTGATCCACAACGCCGAGTTGAAACATGAAGCCCGGCACGCCCTGGTGCTTGGCGTATTGCCCGAAGTCCTCGCCGCCCATGCTCGGCGGTCGCTCCATGACGTTTGCCTCGCCAAGTACATTTTTGAAGACTTCCGCCGCCGTGGCCGTCAGGTTAGGATCGTTATACGCCGCCGGCGTGAATTCACCGTCTCGCACGACCACGTCGGGGTCTTTCGGGCAGCCCATCGCCTTCGCCGTGTTGACCGTGATCCGCCGGATGGAATCCAACACTTCCTTGCGTACATCGTCGGTGAACGAGCGGACGGTCAATTGCAATTTGGCCGTGTCGGGAATGACGTTGTGCTTCGTGCCGGCATGGATGGAGCCGACCGTCACCACGGCGTGCTCCAGCGGATTCATGCGTCGGCTGACGATCGTTTGAAGCTCGGTGATGACGTGCGCGGCGGTCACGATCGGATCGATCGTGCCGTGCGGGTAGGCCCCGTGGCCGCCCTTGCCGTAGATCGTGATGTCCACCGAATCCACGTTGGCATAGACCCAACCCGATGTATAGCCGACGGTGCCGACCTTCATTTCGTGGCTGACGTGCAGGGCAATGCAGTAGTTCGGCTTGGGGAAGCGCGTAAACAGCCCATCCTCGATCATGAGTCTCGCGCCCTCGCCGGTTTCCTCGGCGGGCTGGGCGATGAAGACGACCGTGCCTCTCCATTGGTCCTTGAGCGCGGTAAGCGTCTGGGCGGTCGCGACCAGAATGGTCTGGTGCATGTCGTGCCCGCAGGCGTGCATGACGCCGACCTTTGAGCCGTCCGGTTGGGTCGCTGTGACTTTGCTGGCAAATGACAGGCCGGTTTCCTCGACGATCGGCAGGGCGTCCAAATCGCTACGGATAAGCACTGTCGGCCCGTCGCCGTTTTTGAGGACGCCGACGACGCCGTACCCGCCGACGTTGGTGGTCACGTCGAGCCCGGCTTTCTTGAAGGCTTCGGCGACCCGGGCGGCGGACTCTTTTTCTTGTCGCGACAGCTCGGGGCTGGCGTGGCAGGTCTCATAGAGGGCGACCCAGTCGTCCGTGGACTTGGCGATTTGTTGATCCACGGCGGTATTGAGCTTTGCGCGGAGGGGGTTGTGCTTCAAGGCGCTAGGTTGCGGATCGCCGGCGAATGTGGGAACCATCGAGCCGAGCAGGATGGAGACGCAGGCCAAGCCTTTATTCATCACTTTCCTCCGAACAACTCGAAGCAAAGAAGACCGGTTGAACCGATGGTCATCTTCGTGGGTGCGCGCTCGCTTGGCAAGGCGAACCCGTACCGCGCAATTCGTTGCCGTAAGGTATGCTTCATCTATAATGCGGTGCGGTTAAGCGAAGCGTTTTCGTGAGATCACAATGCCCACCCTTGGGGTGAACATCGACCACGTCGCCACCGTCCGGCAAGCTCGCCGGGCGGATGAGCCGGACCCGGTCTGGGCGGCGGTTGAGGCGCAGCTTGGCGGGGCGGCCTGCGTGACGTTTCACCTCCGAGAGGATCGGCGGCACATCATCGACCGCGACGTACCGCTGCTCAAAGAGGTCGTCACCATCAAGCTCAACATGGAGATGGCGGCGTCGCCAGAGATCATCGCCATCGCGGTCAAGACGCGGCCGACGCAGTGTACGCTCGTGCCGGAACGGCGCGAGGAGTTGACGACCGAGGGCGGGCTGGACGTCGTGCGTCACGCCGACCGGATCGGCACGGCGGTCAAAGCGCTCAAGGACGCCGGCATCGTCGTCAGCGCGTTCATCGAGCCGCGCCGCAATCAGATCGAAAAGTCCGCCGCCCTTGGGTTCCATGCCGCCGAGCTGTGGACCGGGGCCTATGCCCACGCCAAGACGCCGAGAGAATGCGAGGCGAGTCTGGCCGATCTCCGCGAAGGCGTGCGGGTCGGGCGATCCTGCGGGTTGGAGGTGCACGGGGGTCACGGCCTGACCTATCGCAATGTCGCCGCCATCGCCGCCGTCGAGGGCTTTTCGGAATTCAACATCGGGCATAGCATCATCGCCAGGGCCGTCTTCGTCGGCCTCCGCCAGGCGGTGCGCGAGATGAGGGAGCTTCTCGAACGCTATGGACCAAAGGAGTAGGTCATGTCTCCATTCAAGGGATGTCTGGTCGCGCTGGTAACGCCGTTTCGCGATGGGGCGATCGACTGGCGAGCGCTCGATGAATTGGTCGAGCGGGTCATCGCCGGCGGCGTGAGCGGGCTCGTGCCCTGCGGTACGACGGGCGAAGCGCCGACGCTCACCCCGGAAGAGCAGCGCGACATCGTTGCGGCGGTTGTGCGAAAGGCGAAGGGCCGCGTCCCGGTTGTCGCGGGCACGGGGACAAACTGCACGACCAAAACGCTTGAGCTTTCAAAGGCGGCGATGGCCGCCGGGGCCGACGGCGTCATGCTCGTCGCCCCTTATTACAATCGACCTAACCAGGAAGGGCTGTATCAGCATTTCAGCTTCGTCGCCCAGCGCATCGGCGCACCGGTCATCCTCTACAACATTCCAGGGCGGACGGCCGTTGAGATTACCGTCGAGACGATCGCTCGCTTGCGGGCGGATCACGCGAACATTGTCGCAGTGAAGCACGCCACCGGCTCGGTCGATGGGGCGAGCGAACTGGCGAAGGCGAGCGACATCGCAATTCTCAGCGGGGACGATACGATGACGCTGCCC
>CAYMXF010000186.1:4336-6806 GCA_964393935.1 uncultured Planctomycetaceae bacterium | reverse complement strand
CCGACGAAGTGGCTCAGGATGCCCATCTGATAAACCACGTTCTGCCGGGCATTGTCGATCATCTCATCCGTCACACGGTCGCGGTACTGCTCGTAGGTCTTGAGCGTCGTCCAGCTCGCCGCGAGCTTCCACTGCAGCTCGGCGATTTCGTAGGGAAGCAGGCCCGGCACCAAACGCGTGTAATCTTTGTCTTTGGCGGGGTCTCGCTGCGGGTAGGCCTTGGGATCATGTGCCCGCTTGGTGGCCAGCAGGTCGAGAAACTCGCGTCGCAGCGGCGGCAGCGTCCGAAGCGAGAGGCCGAAGGGTGGGAGATCATCGGCGTCGATGTAATGATCCGGGCTGTTGATGTGGTCCAAGTGGATATTGTGCTGGCCGCGCCAGCGGTCCGGCTCCGCACAGAGGTATTCGAGCCGGCTGCGGACCTTTTCCGTGCGCAGCCAGGCCGGCATCTCCGGCGGCAGCTTTTCATAGGCCACGTCGGTGATGATGACGTGACCGTCCTCGTCCCAGGCCCAAACGGGCGCTGCCATCACCGCAATAAGCAAGCACGCGAGAGCGACGGCTGCCGGTCGGCGCACAGATCGAAGGGTGTCGGCATCTAAACTTTTACAAAGCCCAACCGTCATAAAACTTCCTCCCGTTCAACGATCAGCATAGATTAACGGATCGCGGGCGGTTGTACGAGCCCATGCGTCGGAATCTCGAAGGGGCCACTTGACCGTGATGTCTAATTGATGCATACTTATACAGATGAGAACGACGCTCAATATCGATGACGACTTGTTGGTTCAGGCGGGCCGGCTGACCGGCATTCGCGAGAAAACCGCCCTCATTCGCGCCGGGCTTCAGGCGTTGATTGCTCGCGAGAGCGCTCGACGTCTGGCCGCGTTGGCGGGCGTGGAGAGGGCCTTGCGACCGATTCCCAGGCGGCGCGGGCGGAAGCTGCGCTGATGCTTGTTGACACTTCTGTTTGGGTGAAGCACTTTCGCCACGGCGAGCCGCGTTTATCCGCGCTGTTGAACGAGGGACACCCGCTTTGCCATCCGTTCATTATTGGCGAATTGGCTTGCGGAAACTTGAATCGTCGAGCCGAAATCCTGCGCCGGCTCAGCGATTTGCCGCAGTTGCCCGTGGCCGAACATTACGACGTGATGAATTTGATCGAAGCCCATTCTTTGATGGGCGTCGGAATCGGTTGGATTGACGCGCATCTCCTCGCCGCCGCGATCCTCGCCGCCACGCCGCTCTGGACGATGGACAAGTGTCTTGCCGCCTGTGCTCGTCGACTGGGGGTCTGCGGTGAACCGTGAGAGCCGACCCCACAGGGAAATTGCACCGCCGAATGGTCGGTGTCACAAATACCTACCGGGATAGGCTCTAAGGCGACGTCATGCTCTACTGAGTGTCATTACACACCCTCTGGAATGCTTTATCATTGGCATCCGTCGAGCTTGGTGGTGGCCGGCTTGACCCCTGGGCGCGGCAAGGCTAGATTCTACTTGGTTTCTCAAGAGACATCTCATAGCGCCTATTGAAAGGAGCCCTTGTCATGGCATTTGAACTTCCGCCCCTACCGTACAAGTTTGACGCGTTGCAACCCCACATCGACGCCAAGACGATGGAGATTCACCACGGCAAACATCATCAGGCCTACATCACCAACGTGAACAAGGCCCTCGAAGGCAACGCCGCTCTCTCTTCTAAGCCGATTGAGAAGCTCCTCCGCGAGATCAAGGACGTGCCGGAGAACATCCGCCAGGCGGTGACCAACAACGGCGGCGGGCACGCCAACCATTCGATGTTTTGGCAGATCATGGGCCCGAACTGCGGCGGCCAGCCGACCGGCGCCGTCGCCGACGCGATCAAGAGCACCTTCGGCAGTTTCGAGACCTTCAAGGAGAAGTTCGCCGCCGCGGGGACGACGCGTTTCGGCAGCGGCTGGGCGTGGCTCGCGTCCAAAGACGGCAAGCTCGAGGTCTTCAGCACGGGCAACCAGGACTCGCCCTACATGACCGGCCACACGCCGATCCTCGGCCTGGACGTCTGGGAGCACGCGTACTATCTCAACTATCAAAACCGCCGGCCGGATTACATCACCGCGTGGTGGAACGTCGTCAACTGGAAAAAGGTGGACGAGTTCTTCAAGGCGGCGAAGTAAGCGCGAATCACCCCATCGTTCAACATGAAGCCCCAGGCATTTGCCAGGGGCTTTTTTATCAGGCACGATTCAAAACTTAAACGCGTACTGCAAGTAGAGGTAATCCGCGTCCTCGCTGCGGCCGGAGGTCTCGATGAAGTTGTTCGGCCAGAAGTGCGCGTAGCCGAACAAGAACGAGGAATGCGCATCCAGATCGTATTTAAGCGTAACGTCAAATTCATCCCCGACGTCCGTGCCCGATGAACCGGATGTGTTACGACGGATCGGCGTTCCACTGGCGTTGTAAAGCGCGTCGAGGTTTGAATCCAGCCA
>CAYMXF010000186.1:2855-4236 GCA_964393935.1 uncultured Planctomycetaceae bacterium | reverse complement strand
TAGTCGAATCCTTTTGAAGCCCCGCTGAAACGCCCGCCCCAGGTCAAGACCTTCAAGTCGCCGATCTGTCCGTTGGCGTTGGCCATGAAGTTGTCTCTATCGTCGTCCTGCAGACCAAGGAAGTAAAACTCGATGGGGTTGTCCTTGATGCCTTTGTAGGTCGAGTAAAGTCCGTAGAACTGCTGCTGCTCGCGGTACTTGTCCGGCTTGCGATTGAGCCCTTCGTAGATTCGCGGGCTGAGCGTCGGTCGATAGGGCGCGTTCGCGAAGATGATCGGTTTCATGTAGAAGACGTCGATGTCGAGCTTGGGCGACTGGTACATGAGCTTGACGCCGTCGAAGCGTCGGGTCGCGTTGCTCCAGTCCGAGCGGCCGATGACTCGCTCGCGGCCGTAGCTCATCTCCTGCCGCCCGAAGCGAAGGGTGAGCGGCTGATCCTCGCCGAGGATGCGAAAGTCGAAGAACGCTTGATTGAGGTCGAATCGGTTTTCTTGCGATGGGGTTTGTGGCAGGTCGCGGTCGAAGACGGTCGCGTCGATTCCTTCGACATAGACCCGGAATAGCCTTTGATATTTGAAATCCGCGTGAAGGATCGTTCGGTGCAACAGATAGGTATCTTGCGTCGGATCGCGCGAGCCGAAGTTGCGGTTGGTATCCGACTCCATCCGCTCGCGGACCTCGCCGCCCAGGCTCAGCCGCCAATCCTTGTTCAGGTGGATGTTCTTGATCGGATCGAAGAAATCCGGCTTGTACGAGCCCGGCTCGCCGTCGAGATACGAAAAGTCGTCGTTGTAGCGAAGGGCCATGTACTTCGGTCCGGGAAGTCCGGCTTTCTCGGCGGGCGCGCTCGTCGGCGGGTTTCCTTCTTCGACGGGCTGAGTCGTGGTGGCGGTATATGTATCTTGAAAAGCGTTCGCCGAGGGGCCGGCCCCGATCCATGACGCCAACGCCACTGTACCCAAGACGACCCCGACTATACGGATGACATTTTCCCGTCGTCGTCGGTATGTAGTTGAGAAAACCATCCCGATCCCAGCGCACGATCAGCCTTGAAAACCGGAAAAGGCCGCGCTCTCGCCATCGCGGCGGGCGACGTCCTGTCAGGCCGGCATTCCTGCGCCTTGGCCGAGGCTATTGAGAAATGGAACGATCAGCGTCGTCGTGATGGCGCTGAAGAGGGTGTTGAAGATACCGGTAAAGACCGCCCCGACCATGTTGATCATGACGGCGAAGAATTGATCGCCAAAACTCGACACAAACGGCGGAAACATATTTCTCTCCTGATGAGCACCACTCATTCAACGCGGGCGAGTTCGATTATCACAAGTGATGGTTCGGGTGTCGTCAAGAGGGGATCGAGGGCGGACACTTTTCGGAGGCC
>CAYMXF010000186.1:0-2755 GCA_964393935.1 uncultured Planctomycetaceae bacterium | reverse complement strand
CCGAAGGCCGACAGGCTGAATCGCCAGCCGACGCTCGCGGTGGAGCGTTGCTGTCCGCTAAAGCCGAACGTCGCGTCGCGGTCCGCGGCCGTCGCCTGCGAAAGCCGGGAGATCGTCTCGCGAATCGCTCCGTTGGCGAAGGGGTTGGTGGAAAACGTCCCAGCCGGCGATGCGGGGTTCAGGATGAGATTGTTGGAAATGCCCTTGCCCTTGACGACGTTGTTGGCATGGCCGGTGATCCCGCTGATCTGATAGCCGGCGCCGGCCTGTGGGCCCCAGGCCCCCCACCAAACGCCGCGGCGGTCATCGGCGCCGGCGGCGGCGAGGGCGCGGACGGCTTGCAGGTCCGGCCGATGCTCGGCGGCGATGACGAGCAGGTCTTCGAGGTCGTAGCGGTCGGCGACCCGTTGCGCGAGCGCGACTTGTGTAATGTTTGGAACGAGCGTCACGGCGGAGTCGAGGCGAAGCGTGACCGCGAGGGAGACCGACGCTGAGTAGAAGGCGTTGACGGCGAGCGTCAGGTCTTGTTCGCGCTCGGCGAGGCGAGCCTGGGCGCGCAACTGGTCCACCCGGACGCCGGTGCCGTTCTGGACGCGCGCGTCGTTGATCCGCACCAGCTCCTTCGCTTCCGCCAGCGATTGGTAAGCGGCGGAAACGCGGGCCTGATTGAGGACCAACTCGTAGTATTGAATCGCGGCGGCGCGAAGCGTCTCCATGAGCACGGCCTGCTCCCGGTACAGCGAACCGTAGAGCCGCTTTTTGGAGGCCACGATCTCGTACACGACTTTGCCCGGGTTGATCGCCCATTGAACGGCCAACGGCAATTGAAACGTGTTGAAGCCGGCGGGCACGAGTTGGCCTTCGACCGCGCGGACGGTCCCCTCTACGTGCTCGAACGAGGCGCCCGGCGCGATCGTCGGAAAGGCGCCGCCCGCGGCGCTTTCGAGCCGGCCTCGAGAGGCTTCGACCTGCTGGCGCGCCTGGACGATGTCCAGGTTTTGGGCATTCGCGACGCGGGCGACCGTGGGTAGGTCTACCGGCAGCATCTCCCGATAGAGCGGCTTGATCCGAGACTTGTCCAATTGCAGGACATCGGCTTGGCCCGGTTGCGTCGTCGGAGCGAGGCTCGGCTTTTTGGCGAATGGCAGCGTCGAATCCGGCAGCACACAGGTTACAGAGCAAAGCGCGATCGCGACGATCGACCCGATGCGGCCCGCGGCTTTGAGGCCCTGTCGCGGAGAACAAAGGAGATTCGACTTGATCGTGTGGAACATGGTCTGCCACTACCTCGAAAGCGGCCGGCTCGTTGCGCTCGCCGCGTCGGCCGGCGCCGTGGCGGCCCGGTCCGCCACAAGTTGAATCGAAGCCTGCGCGTACATGCCGGGCACGAAACGGCCGTCGGCATTGGCGATATCGGCCTCGGCCTGCATGGTTCGTGAGTCGGATCGCAGCGCGAGCGATGTGCGGCTGATGCGGGCTGGGAACTTCTGATCGCCCAGTGACTTGACTTGGAACAGAACGTCCGAGCCCACGCGGACGCGAGCGCTATCGGCTTCGGGAATATCCAACACCAGCCGAAGCGGGTCGGTCTTGGCGAGCGTGAACAGCGGCGTCGTAACGCCCTGGGCCGCCGACCGGACAAACGCGCCGACATCGACCATTCGGCGGGTGATGACGCCGTCGAAGGGCGCGACGAGGCGGGTGTAATCGAGGATCGAGCGAATCTCGTCGCATTTGGCCTCGGCCATCTTGACTTCCGCGTCGGCGATCTGAATATCGCCCTCGGAGGAGGCGATCTTGGCCGCGGCGTTTTTCAACTCCGCCTGCGAAATCGCTAATCGACTCCGCGCCTCGTCCCACTCTTGCTGGGGGATCGCCTGCCGCTTGAAAAGGTCCTCCTTGCGCTTCGCGGTGATGCGCTGAAGCTCGTCTTCCGCCGTGCTCCGGCCTTCTTCCGCCCGCGCGGCTTCCAACAACGAGCGGGCTTGTGCGGCCTTGGCCCGCTTGGCGGACAACGTGGCTTCGGCATAAGCCGATTCGGCCGCCAATTCCGGGACACTGATCGTCAAAAGCAAATCGCCCTTGCGCACGCGCGAGCCGATGTCGACCGAGATCGTCGCGACATAACCGCTGGACTTGGCGTATAGATCGACCAGTTCATCGGCGCGAAGCACGGCGGGGATCATTAACTGCCTCGTAGGAGGCGGCGGCGCGGCGGGTTGGGTTTGCGGGCCCGAAGCAGCAGCCTTGCCCGGCGCCGGGAGGTCTTTCGAGCACGACGCCGTCATGAGTAATGGGATGCCGCAGAAGAGAGAACTAAACACAGCGGGCAATGGTTTGATATTCATGACAAGACTCCCGCCTGACCGGATGTTTGATTCTCTTGAGGCCGGCGGCCGGTCGGTTCACCGGAAGATGCCGCGCGATGGTGTCGGCTCTCGGGATCGTCGGGGTCCAGCGAAGGCGAAATCATCGACGACGTCCGGTGCACCAGCGTGAAGACGCACGGCAAGACGAACAAGGTCGCCACGGTCGCCGCGGCGAGGCCGCCGATCACGGACCGTCCCAAGGGTCCGACCTGTTCGCCGGTCTCGCCCAGCCCCAGCGCGGTGGGGATCATCCCCGCGATCATGGCGGCGCTGGTCATCAAGATGGGCCGTAGTCGGGTCTGCGCCCCTGCGAGGGCGGCCTGTTCGGAGGACAAGCCCTCCCGGCGGCTTCGCTCCGCGAACGTCACGAGGAGAATCGCATTGGC
>CAYMXF010000185.1:0-6869 GCA_964393935.1 uncultured Planctomycetaceae bacterium | reverse complement strand
AGGAACGTGATGGAGATGGTGTCGCTCAAGTTCATGAACGCCGATGACATGCTCGGCATCCTCACCGAGTACCTGAAGGTCTCCAAACGCACCCCCGCGGACGAAGGCGGCAAGTTCGTCCCCTGGTGGATGGACGGCCGCGAGGAGAAAAAAGACGACAAGGTCGTCCTGGCCGGCGACATGCGCCTCAGGGCCGTCGAGACGCTCAACGCGATCATCGTCGTCGGCAAGGCCGAAAGCGTGGCCGACGCGGTCAAGAAGATCAAAGAGCTGGACGTCGAGAACCCGGAATCGGGCGACACCCCGCAGCGCATTGTCTTGAAGCACGTCGGCGCGTCGGAGATCGCCGACACGCTCAACAAGGTGTTCAACGACCCCAACATCGCCAAAACCAAGGGCAAGACCTACATCCCGCCGGTCATCGTGGCCCAGGACACCACCAACAGCCTGATCGTCAAGGCCAAGACCAACGAGTTCAACCTGATCAAGAAAATGACGGAGAGCCTGGACAATGAAATGAGCGACGAGGAAGGCGGCAGCGTGCGGCTCCTGCAAGTCCCCTCGGGCCAGAACGTCGAGGACCTTTCCGACCTGATCGAAAAATCGATCAACGAGAGCGAAAAGAGCCGCCAACAAGTGAACAAGGAATACAAACCGCGAATCGTCAGCATCGGCGCGGACCCGCGGGCGAACGTCCTGCTCGTCTCCGGCACGAAGTCCCAATACGAACAGGTGCAGGCCTTGGTCAACAAGATGGTGGCGATGGGCCCGGCCGGCGGCATCGTCCGCAAGGTCATCAAGCTCCAAGGTCAGCTCACACCCGAGCAAGCCAAGGCGATCATTGAACAGATGCAAGGCAAGAATAAGTCCGGTGGCACGCGCGGTCCGCGCTCTGACGCGGATTGGACCCGCCATCACCGCGACGAGGAAGCCCAGCGCGGGCGTAGCGGACAGCCGATGCGAAACGTCGCTTGCGCCATGTCCATCCCCGCTTTCTTAATGCAGGCGACGCTTTGCACCGCCATCGCTCAAATGCCGCCCCAACCGACGACGCGCCCCACGGGTCCGGTCATCTCAACGATCCGGCCACGGACGCCGACAACGCGACCGGCGACGGCACGCCCGCCAACACCCATCGCCAAGTCGCCCGAACAGCAGATCAAAGAGCTGGCCTCACAGCCGGCGAACTTGTCGCAAATGACCGCGGCGGCGCAGCAGGCGTTCAAGCAGAAGCTCTCCGGCGCGCCGATCACGGTCGCTGAGGGCGGCGAGGACGTGCTGGTTCTCGAAGGAACCGAAGAAGACCTGGAAGTGATCTCGCAGGTTCTCGGTTTGTTGGATGCCGCGGTCCCGCGCAAGAAGATCGAATATATCCCGCTCAAGAACGCTAGCGCCAAGGACCTGGCCAAGACGCTTGCCGACGTTTTTCAAAAAATCGAACAAAAAGGTGAAAGGAAGGTCAAGCCGGAGGACAAGGTTGACATCATCGCTGACCCACGGACCAACGGCATCTACATCGCGGCCACTGAGGAAAAAATGGCCCAGGCGATTGAGCTTATTCGCCAAAACGAAGAAGCCGCGCCAAGTTTTTCCAAGACCGTCAAAAGGTACGTCTTCAAGAATCGCCGCGTAACCGAAGGCGGGGAAGTCTTGAAAAAGATGGTCGCCTCTTACCTTAAGCAAAAAGAACTGAATCCCAATCAAATCAGCATCGAACTCGATCCTCAAACTAACGCGGTCGTGGTCACAGCGGGTGAGAGCGACCTCCAGTTTGTCGACAAAGTTATCAGCGGGCTGGACGAGGAGTTGCCGCCGTCGGAACCCGGCAAACAACAACCCATCGGCGAGTCTGACGTCATGGTCGTCCCGCTCCGAATCGCCCAGGCCGACACGCTTGGCACGCTCCTCAACGAACTCCTCAAAAAGGCCGCGACCGGCGACACTCCGATGAAGGACTTCATCCGCCGTTTCCGCCTCCTCGACGAAAAGGGCAATCCCATTGCGACCGTCAATCTCGATCGTCCGATCTACATCGTCGGTGACAAGGAAAGCAACTCGCTCATCATCGCCAGCACCCGGGATAACTGCCTCATCATGAAGCAGGTCGCCGCGGTCTTCGATAAGGAACCGGCCCGTGCGGAGGTGCAGTACAAGGTCTTCACGCTCAAGTACGCCGACGCCTCTGAAGTCGCCGAGGCCGTCGACAAGCTCGCGAAAGACGCCGAGGGATTGACGGCGCGCCCCGGCAAGAGCGACAAGTCCGGCGTCCCCGACGGCGCGGCCGGCTCGCTCGTCTATAAGGCGATCGTTACCTCCGACCCGCGCACCAACCAGGTCATCCTAGTCGCCCGTCCCGACGCCCTGCCGATCCTCGGCGATCTGATCACCAAGATGGACATTCAGGGCCTGGACGTCATGCCCTTCGAGATCGTCAAGCTGGAATACGCCAGCCCGACCGGCTTGCAGGAAGCGCTCACTGAACTTGTTAAGCAACGGGCCGAGGCGTTACCCAAGGGCAAGGGTGCCAACGCCGAGAAGGCCGAGAAGGTCGTCGTCATCGGCGATCCCCGCTCGCGGTCGCTGATCATCGCGGCCAAGCAGGCGCGGCGGGAGGAGCTTCGCGGTCTCATCAAGAAGCTGGACGTGCCGTCCACGGCGCTGATTGAAGACATCCGCACGATCACGCTCAAGAAGGCCAGCGCCGCCGACATGGCCGACAAGCTCAAGAAGCTCTGGGAGGATCGCCAGAAGCAGCAGGAAGCCGGGGCAAAGGGGCTCAAGCTGGAGATACCCGCCATCGTCGCCGACGAGCGCAGCAACTCGCTCGTCATCGCGGCGAGCAAGGGCGACTTTGAAGCAATCAAGTCCGTCGTCGAGAAGATCGAAGCCCTCGATCTCAACCCGATGAGCAACATCTACGTCATCAAGCTCAATTACAACTCCGCCAAGCAGCTCCAGACGGCGATGAAGGCCCTCTTCGACAAGCGGGCTGAGATGCGCACCGTGGACGGCAAATCCCGCCCCGAGGACAAGGTCGAACTCCAGGTGGACGAGGTCAGCAACTCGCTGCTGATGGTCGGTTCGCGCGAGAACTACGAAGTTCTGATGCAGAAGGTCAAAGAACTGGACCTCGAACTCGGTGTGCCGGGCCAGGTCGAGTTCTTCGTCTGCACCAACGTCGGCGCCCATCGCGTCAAGGACACCATCGACGCGCTTTTCAAGGACGGCGTCTATAAGCCCGGCGGCGGGCCCGGCGGCGACGTCGGCAAGGCCCGTGAAAAGGTCAACGTCAGCGTTGATGACCGCTCGAACATGCTCATCGTCTCGGCCAGCCCCGAGAACATGGAGTTGATCCGCGAAATCTACAAGCGGATGAACAGCGTCTCCACTCCCTGGGACGTGGCCATCACCAAGATGATCATTATCGAGCACGGCGACTCCGTAAAGATCGCCGCGCAGATCCAGGACTACTTCAAGAAGCTGGATGAGGTCCGCGACACCGGCGGCGACAAAAAAGGCAAGTCCGGCTTCGGCATCACCATCTTCGCCGACGAGCGGAGCAACCGTATCGTCATCGGCGGCACCAAGGACGGCATCGACTCCGCCGTGGAGCTGGTCAAACAAATGGACGTTCCTCCCGGCACGCCGGGTCAACTCGTGGAAGTCTACAAGTTGACGGAGGCGCCGGCCGGCAAGATCGCCGAAATCATCGACAAGGTCTTCAAGGAGCGAAACAAACCCCGCGGCGGTGATACCGGGACAAAGGTGGAGAACGTTCCGGTCATCGTGCAGTCGGAAGTTTCGACCAACAGCCTGCTGATCAACGCGTCGCGCGAGGATCACATTCTTCTCAAGGAATTGATCACCCGGCTCGACCGGCCCTCGACGCTCTTGGAGATGGTGAAGGTCATTCCGTTGGAAAAGGCCCCGGCCGCGCGCGTCAAGGAAATTCTCGAAGAACTCTATAAGGGAGGCAAGTCCGGCGACGGCAAGGACGGCGGCGGTGGCGTGGTGGTCGTCGAGGACACGCGCACGAACTCCGTCGTGGTCACCGCCCCGCCCGGCGAGTTGGAGAACATCACCACCCTCGTCAAACGTCTCGACGAGACCGAGGTCAAGGGCCAGGCGGAGGTCGGCATCTACCGATGTGAAAACGAAGACGCCGCGACGATGGCCGATCTGCTCAATTCGATCATGACCGGTCAGGCCGTCTCCGGCGGCGGTAGCAAGAAGTCCAGCAGCAGTAGTAGCAGCAGTACCAATAGCAGCTCCGGCGGCGCTGCGAGCCAGAGCGAGGAAAAGCGAGACATCGCCTCCATGCTCATTTCCCTGGCCACCAGGGACGAGCGCGGCCGAGAGATTTTCCTAAAGACGATCCGCGAAAACGTCCAGATCACGTCCAACGAACGGACCAACAGCGTCATCGTCGTGGCCCCGCCGTCTTCCCTGAAACTGATCGAGCAACTCATTCGCGAACTCGATCAGATTCAGAAGCGGCCCGTCATGGTCAAGGTCTTCGTGCTTCGCAATGCCGACGCGACCAAGATGATCGACCTGCTCGATAAGATGTTCGCGCAAGAGGAAGGCAAGGAAGATGAGGCCGCCTTCCAACGCGGACGCGAGATCACCGTCGAAGGCGGCGGTAACTCCACCATGGGGGTTCCCACCCCCGTCTCCGCGGCCGGCTCGACCAGCAAGGGTACCTTCGGCCGACCCAAGACGACCTTCGTCGCCGACGAGCGGACCAACGCCATCATCGTCGCGGGCTGGCCCGAGGACATCGACGTTGTTGCCGACGTGATCGACCGGCTCGACTCGCAGCCCATCCAGGACCGCGAGAACATCGTCTATTCCCTGGTCAACCAGAAGGCCGAGGACGTGCAATCCGCCCTCAACGAATACTTCCAGGCCGAGACCCAGCGTCTCGACGCGCTCGGAGATACGGTCTCGCCGCAACGCCGCATGGAGCAGGAAGTCTCGATCATCGCCCACGAACCGAGCAATCAGCTCATTCTCTCGGTGAGCCCGCGCTACAAGCAGCAGGTTCTCTCGATCATCGAACAGATCGACACCGCCCCGCCGCAAGTGATGATCCAGGTCATGATTGCCGAGGTCACGCTGGACGACCGCTTTGAGATGGGTCTGGAATTCGCCCTGCAGGAATTGAGATTCAGCGAGACCGCGGTCCCCGACGGCAACGGCATCTTGCAAAGCGACCACTTCGACGTCGTCGGCGGCACCGACCTCGGCGCGGCGGGCAGCGGCCTGGGCGGCTTCTCCTTCACCCTCACCGGCGAGGACTTCAACTTCCTCGTCCGTGCCCTGCAATCCGACAGCCGCCTCGAAATCATCCAGCGGCCCATGATCATGTGCCAGGACAACCAGCAGGCGAAGATCCAGATCGGTCAGTCGGTCCCGACCCCCTCGGGCTCGCAGGCCTTCGCCGGCCAGACCTCGACCCAGGTGCAGTACCAGGACGTCGGCGTCATCCTCAACGTCGAGCCGCACATCAACCCCGACGGCTTCGTGTACATGCTCGTCGAGCCGGAGGTCTCCTCCGTCAGCGATTCTACGTTGCAGATTGCACCCGGTGCCTTCGCCCCGGTCATCAATCAGCGCCGCGCGACGACCTATGTCGCCGTGAAAGACGGCGAGACCGTCGTGATCGGCGGCCTCATCACCACGACGGAGACCGAGGCCGAATCAAAGGTTCCGCTCCTGGGCGACATCCCCGGCCTCGGTGTCCTCTTCCGCGCCACGGTGAGAACAAAGAACAAGACCGAGTTGCTCATCGCCATGACGCCCCACGTCGTCCGCACCGTCGAGGACGGTCGCCGCATCAGCATTGAAAAGCGCGACGAGTCCGGCATTATCACGGACAACATGAAGCAGAGCCCGCTCTTCGAGGGTTTGCAGGTCAAACCGGAGGACGAAGAGGAGATTTCCTCGCTCGATACGCCGCCGGAGCAAGGCGAACCCGGCGTGACACCCGCGAGCTACCAGCAAACGGTTCCGGTCGAACCGGGTCAGGCCCCCGCCGCTCCCAAACCGACCGAGCCGTCGACCAAGCCCAAGTACGGGCCCGAAGTGCCCAAGTACGGCCCGATGGTTCCCTCCGCCGAGGAGTCCATCGCGCGGCGGTAAAAACGGATGAAGGACGAATTGCGAATGACGAAAGACGAAAGGAAGATACGCCGCAAGCCTCTGGTCCGCCCCTTTTTTTTGCAATTCGTCATTCGTAATTTGTCATTCATGTTTTTGATGGCGCTGGCCTCCTGTACCGGATCCAATGCCCGATGGGGCGCGTCGTCGTCCAAGTCGCACACCGATTCGCCTGAGCCCCCCCCGGAGTCCAACATCGTCCGGGTCAACAAGTTCTTCAGCCAGAACCCCTGGCTGTCGTTCAGGAGCGATGGCAGCGGCACGGTCGACGGCGTCAGCTTCGCCGTCTATCTCGAAAGCGCCACGCATCCCCAAGGCGTCTTCGGTACCGGCACCATCATCGCCACGATGTATCGCCTCGGTCTCGATCCCTTGGGCCGCGAGGTCGTCACGCCGGTCCACGAGTGGGTCCTGCCGCCGGATAAGGCGTATGTCTGGCGCTCCAAGCGCGCCTCGGCCATGGGCTGGGGCTACGGCCTGCGGCTCCAATGGCCCGAGTCCGTCAACGTCGGCGGCAAGCAGATCGCCTTCATCGTCAAGTACGTCCGCGAGGATGGCCGCGAGATCAGTTCGTCGAGACAAGTGCTGAAAGTGCCCGTGAGCGGCACGGTCATGGCCCCCCCAACACCGACCCCGGCCCCTGTCATTGCGGCCCCTGTAGCGAAGCCCGCCCCTTCTCGCGCACAATGACCGGATGCAAACACCTT
>CAYMXF010000184.1:4781-6885 GCA_964393935.1 uncultured Planctomycetaceae bacterium | reverse complement strand
CGGTCCTACGGCTTGGAAGGCGTAGCTGGCCCAGCCTGACTGGTTGCAACGGGAGCAGGAGTAGGGACCGTCGATCCAGCCGCTTTCTCCGCGGGCTTTTTGTCAGAGGCGTTGGGGATGGACATGGGCTTGGAAGAGGTCTTTTCATCGCCTTTGAGCTTCTTTTCTTCGATTTGGCCGGAGAGCATCTTGAACCAGGAATCCAATTGCCGCTTCTCATCCAGATTCACATCCGCCATTTGTTTGCGGTCAACGAGCTGCCGGAGGCGGCTATCCAACAGGACGAACTTCTCCTGGATGGGCCTCTCGAGTTCGTTGCGGTGGCGGGCGATTTCCTGGGGCTTGGACTTTGGCGATCGGGCCTCCGCATCTAGTTTGGCGAATTCATCCTTCTTTTTATCGCGGTATTTGGTGACCTCGTCCCGGATGTCCTTATAGATCTTGTCCCGGGCCGCGATCTTCTGCTTGTCATCCAGTTTGTAGGTACTGATGAACTTGTTGACGTATGCCAGCCAGTTATCCTCAGCCTGTCGTTGAACGATCGGGGCCTGCGGATCGGAGACACGTCCCGGTTGACCCGCAGCGCCGCCGGACTGAATCGTCTGGCCACTGGCAGCTGCCAAATTAGGGCCTTTTCCAGCCTTCCAGCCATCCAGCATCCGATCCACGTTCTGGAAATTGGCCCTCATCTGACCCAGATCGGCGTCGTGGGTCTTCTTTTGTTCATCATTGAGAATGACCCGCCATTCTTCATTTCCTTCCAAAATCGCCTTCTGGGCCTCGGCGTAGATCGGAGCGGCGCGAACGGCCCACGCCGCATAGGCCTCGGCCGTGCCGGCTTTTTTTCCGAGGCGAAGACCGATGGATTCCTTCAATAGCTCGCGGACCTCGGGCTCATATTTTTCGAGAAACGCCGTCACGCGTTTCACGAGGAGCAGCCGCGTGTAATCCTCCTGCGCTTTGTTGAGGTTGTATCGCCGCGAAATCTGGAGGACAGACTCCTGCATCATCTGCTCGGCGTTCCAAAGCTCAGGATTATTGGGATGAGTCTGGGCGGTCGCTGGTCGAGACTCGCTCTTGCTTGTCGTGGGGGTATCAGGCTGTTGTCCGAAGACAAGCCCCCCTCCGAGCCCCGCCGTCAAAAACGCGGCTGCGAGGATGGCTGCTCGCCCCCCATTGTTTAAGTTCCGACTCTGAATTTGCATCATTCGCATGAATTATACTCAACCCGATTGATCTTCGATACCGGTTTTAGGCCCCGCCCCATGCCTTGTATTTTACTCGTTGTCCGGCCGACGGTTGCACCTTCTCGGCCCCTCGGACCGAGGGTCGCCGGACCTAAGAGGTGTAGGGGACAAACCATAGGAATTCTACCCTACTGTCCTATTCATAATCATCGGCTACCGGTCTGTTCGCCACGCAATCTCCCAGGAGGGGCCGGATATATGAAAAGCACCCCTCCCCCTTCCCAAACGAACGATAGCAACTCGGCTTTGCCTGCTCAGTATGGAGGTCGATTAAAACAGTGACGAACCCCCGGTTCTCGGCCATGTCGCGACTGAAAATGAGCCCATCCGGCAGCTACAGGCCGGTGGGCGTTCCTCTCAAATCCTCGGCGTAAACACCGGCGCCTCTTCGTCAGAAGGAAAGAATTAGGAACGCGCATCGCCGTTTGGAAGATTACAAAAAAATGACATCGACGACAAAATATGCGCCAAACGAAAAAAAAACAGCCCGCAGGGCGACCGACCGTTTGACGAAGAAAGCCTCGGATGCTAAAAAGCTAATGCTTGTCGAAGTGGGTCGAGAGTTGGAAGTCCGCCCGTCATCGGCCGATACCGGGCTCCCCGGGGATAAGGCCGAAGAAAGATCGTATCGATAGTGAAGCTTTGGATTGTATTGTCGTTGACGCTTTTCATCTTCGCACGATGCGTCCGCGCCACGACAAACGATCCGCCCCCAGCCGCGTCCGGCACCGTGACCACGTCCGCCCGCGCCGATCGAAATCCTTCCTCCACCCAGGAAATCGATCGAAATCTCACGTTGATCAAGGGCAATAACGCGTCCGAAGCCCGCAAGCTCGGTGCGACCAAGCTCCTCGAAG
>CAYMXF010000184.1:0-4681 GCA_964393935.1 uncultured Planctomycetaceae bacterium | reverse complement strand
GACCCCAGTCGATCGGTTCAGGCGGCGGCCTTAGCCGCCTTCGCGCAGGCCACCGGCGTCGCCCACGAGGATGCGAAAGCCGCCCTGTCGTGGTGGCAGGCCCGCGTGGCGATGTCGCAAGTCGAATGGCTTCGGACGATTCATGAGGCCCGTTGCGGACAAGTCCGTGCCATTACGGCGGAGAAGGCCGAACTGACCAAGCGATTGATCGCCGCCTATCGCGACGCCTACCTCCAAACACCCGAGACGGGTCGATCCAAGTTCCTTCAATCGCTCCTGGCCGACGCCTTTCCGGCGATCCGGTCGCTTGGCTTGGATCTGATCAACGACCTGATCACCGACCGAAAGGAAATCAACCAGGAACTGCGGCCGCTGATCGTGGAAAAACTGACCGATTCGGATCCCAAGGTCCGCACCATGGCCGCCCGTATCGTCAGCGACCTGCGGTTGACCACCGCGCTGGTCAAGCTGACCGACGCCGTCGCTCTCGAAGCCGCGGACGATGTCCGTGCCGCGCAGGTGGCGGCCCTGGGACGTCTCGACGACGTTAAGGCCGTTCCGACGCTCCAAGAACGAATGAACGACGAATCCCCGATGGTCGTCGGCGAAGCCGCCGGGGCGCTGGGAAGCCTTGCCCGGCGAGGTCGTGCCGATGCCGATCTGACCTCATCGGTGTCAAAAGTGCTTCTGGACCGCTACAAGAAAACATCCGACACCGAAGTCGAGCTCCGCGAAAAGCTTCTTTTGGCCATGACGAATATCGGTACGACCGATTTCCTGCCCGTGTTTGAACGCGAGATGGCGCCGGATCGGAGCATCCCGGTCCGACGCGCTGCCATCGCGGGCCTCGCCGCCGGCGGCGACCCCTCCGTCGCGCAAAAGATGCGCCCGCTCCTCTCGGCCGCGGAGTTCGAGATTCGTCTTGCGGTCATGGACGCGATGGGAAAATGCGGACGCTCGAAGGAAGATCTCGACGCCCTGGCGATACACCTCGGTGCGCAGCGCGAACCGGACGCCGGCGTTCGCCAACGGGCATGGGAAAGCTATTTGCTCGTCGTACAACATCTGACGCCGGACGAGCGGTTCTTGGTGGGACATTCCTTTGATTTGCCGGACGATAGGACGGCCCAACGCCGTAGATTGGACGTTCTGAAGGCCCTTCGGACCGACGCGACGGCCTACGAGAGCCTGCCGTCCGAACGCCGGATCGATCTCTTGGAGCAAACGGCGGACGCGCAACTCAAACTCGCGGACTTCGTAGCCGCCGCCGCAAGCTTGGAGCAAGCGACCGGGCTCTTGAAAGACCCGGCCAGCCCGCGCTACCCGGCTTTGGCGGCACAGTGCGTCGAGGCATTGCTTCACGGACGAGAGGATGCGCACGCGATACGGAGGCTTGCGGAACTGACCGACGGGGAGTCGATCAACGGCGAGTTGCACGACATTCCACCGTTGGCGGACGTGGTTCGTCAGGAACTTCGAGCTCGGATCTCGGGCGCGGATGACGCCACAAATTTGGAGGACGCTTTGAGGCTGATCTCCCTCTCGACGGAATTCG
Organism: uncultured Planctomycetaceae bacterium; assembly: GCA_964393935.1. Classification (GTDB taxonomy): domain Bacteria; phylum Planctomycetota; class Phycisphaerae; order UBA1845; family UTPLA1; genus DATEMU01. Next base: position 3,126 of record CAYMXF010000184.1, on the reverse strand, counting down.
CCAGGAAGGTGGGGCCTTCGTTCGAACAAGAAATCGATACGATTCGGACGGTGGCGATCTCCAAGCGCGACGCGGCAATCGACCATTTGTTGGCGGCGCTGGCCAATGACCCGGACGCGGAAAACAAGCTGATCAAAGACAACCCAGCAGTGGTGCTGTCGCGGATTTATCAAATTCTGACCGCAGCGCCGACGGGATCCGCACCGGTCGCCGAGGCGGAGGAGCGGCTCGTCAAGCTCGCGCGTCGGCTCGCGCCACAATGGCAAGGATATCCGGCGGATGCAGTTCCTGAGAAAAAAGCGGCGGCTTTGTCTGAGCTGAGTGAGATTTGCAAGTCCTCAAAGCAGGTTCATCGCGTCGGGGAGTCGATCGAGTCGACGACATCCGCCCCCATCGAGAAAAAAATCGGACTCCACACGGCGGAAGGATCGAGCGATCAGTAAGAAAAAAGAAGTTTCGTTTGCTTTTTTCCGTTTCTTGTGTTATAGATAAGTAGGCGCAGCGAACGACTGTTGCGAAGAGAACGCGCCGCTTGGCGCATTTTCGCAACCTGTCGGCGAGCACCCGTGCGTGCTACTGCGAATGATTCGCAGTGAAATGTAGCGGAAAGGTTGCCGCACACCCGTTCGTTGCGCCACATTTCTTTCTCTCTCGATTATCATGGAGGCATGGCTTCCAAACGCATCGTCTCGCTTCTCGCCGCCGGGACGGAAATCCTTTACGCCCTCGGCTTGGGTGACCGCGTCGTGGCCATCAGTCATGAATGCGATTATCCGGTCGAAGCGACCTTCAAACCTCGCGTCACGTCCACACACATTGACGCTGCCGCCGACAGCTTGAAGATCGACCAGCAGGTCCGCGAACTTTCCGCCGCCGGCGCCTCGCTTTACGACGTCGACGTGGATCGGCTTGCCTCCCTGGCGCCGGATCTGATCGTCACCCAGGTCCAGTGCGACGTCTGCGCCGTCAGCGAACATCTCCTTCGTGCGGCCTTAGCGAAACGAGACGTCTTTAAGTCCACCGCCGTCGTCACCTTGAATCCCGTCTCGCTCGATGCCGTCTTCGACGACATCCTCCGCGTCGGTGAAGCGGCCGGACGCCTGGATACGGCCCGCGAGTATGTCGCCGGTCTGAAATCCCGCGTGGCTGTGGTCCAAACAGTGACGGCTTCTCTCGCTGACGAAGCCCGCCCACGAGTCATCTGTCTCGAATGGATCGAGCCGCCGATCGTCGCCGCCAACTGGATGCCGAGGTTGGTCGAGATCGCCGGCGGCCGTAACGGACTGACGAAGGCCGCACAGCGCAGCGGCCCGACAAAATGGGAGAACGTGGTCAGCTACGATCCCGAAGTCATCGTCGTGATGCCCTGCGGCTTTCCCCTGGAGCGCGCGCTTTCGGAAGCGCCGAGGCTCCAATCCTTCCCTCACTGGTCCGGCCTACACGCCGTGCGCGATGGCCGAGTCTATGCCGTCGACGGCAACGCTTACTTCAACCGCTCCGGCCCTCGAATCGTCGACAGCTTGGAAATTCTCGCCGGTCTCATCCACCCGGCGCGCTTCGAACGCCTGGCGCAAAGGTACGCCGACGCCTGGCAATGCTTCGAGTAATGAATCGATAAAGCGGCTACCCCAGCGTCTCCCAAAGCTCGAAGAACTCCGGAAACGTCTTGGCCACGCAGTCCGGGTCTCGAATGATCACGCCATCCAAAAGTAAGCCCGCCAGGGCGAAGCTCATCGCCATTCGATGATCGTTATACGTGTCAATGATGCCCGCGACGGGCCGAGATCGGGGTGTCACTGTGATTCCGTCCTCGTGCAATTCCGTCGGCACGCCCAGATGGCCCAATTCCGTCGCCAGAGCAGCCAGCCGGTCCGTCTCCTTGATCCGCAGATTCGCGATGTTACGAATCCGCGTGGGTCCCTCAGCAAACGCGGCGAGTACGGCCAGCGTTGGGGCAACGTCCGGCATGGCCCCCAGATCGACATCGACACCGCGCAGCATTCCATCTTTTGGCCCGTAGACGGTTGCTTGCCGCTGATCCATCTCGACGCGGCAGCCCATCTGCTCGAGCACTTTCACAAAGCCGATGTCGCCCTGCACGCTGTCCGAGCCCAGGCCTTCGACGGTCATCCGTCCTCCGGTCAGCGCCGCCGCCGCGAAAAAATAGGAGGCCGCCGACGCGTCCGGCTCGATCTTGTAAGGCGATGGTGAATACATCTGCGGCGCGGGAACGATGAACCTCCGCATCTGATCTTCCACCGCCGAAACCCCGAAAGACTCCATGACCGAAAGCGTCATGCGCACGTAGGGATCGCTGGGCAGCGCTCCCTCGATGGCGATCATCACGTCATCCGTCGCGAGCGGCGCCGCCATGAGCAGCGCCGATAGATACTGGCTCGACACCGGCCGGTCGAAAACGACGCCCCCCCCGCGTAGGCCGCGCGCTCGCACCGTCAATGGGCAATACCCCTCTCGATCGCCGTACCCGATCTGCGCGCCGAGATCGCGAAGCGCGTCCACCAACGCGCCGATCGGCCGCTGCCGCATTCGTGAGCTGCCATCGAGAACATAATCTCCATGCCCCGCAGCGCAGGCCGCCGTCAGAAAACGGATGACCGTGCCGGCGTTGCCGCATTCAAGGGTCGCCTCCATGTTCGGCCAGTGGCCACCGCAGCCGTCGACGATCGCACGTCGGGTCTTTCGATTGACCAGGACGGGCACGCCCAAGGCGGCCAACGCGTCAGCCATTAACTCGGTATCCTCGGCCAATAAGACGCCTTCCAGTTCCGAGCGACCCTGTGCGAGCGCGGCCATGAGAACCACCCGATTGGTGAGGCTCTTGCTGCCGGGCAGTTGCACCGACCGATCGACGGGCTTCGACAGAGGGCGGATCATGATCTCACGCCGCGGATTCATCGCGGTCATGCTACCGGACGGCCTCTCAGGACGCACCGCCCAAGATGCGGCTTGATTCACGGTCTGCGCCGGATAACATTGGAAGGGTCGGGGCCCGAGGACACAACGCCGGTTCCCGCCGCTGCTGGCCGCATTACCAGACCTGCCATGGCTGATCCTTCCGAATCGAACAAAGCCCGGACTCGTCGTCTGTCCATGTACCCGCTGCTT
>CAYMXF010000183.1:0-6917 GCA_964393935.1 uncultured Planctomycetaceae bacterium | reverse complement strand
AGAGCGCCGGCCTGTCACGCCGGAGGTTGCGGGTTCGAATCCCGTCAGCCTCGATTCGGGCTCCACCCACCTTCACGCTTTACGGCGAGGAGGTGGGTTTTTCCATCTGCGGAAGGCGGGTTCGCTCAACCCGGCTCAACTCCAAGGCCGATACAAGAGTGCCGTCATCGGAGGCTCGCCACCTTCGTCGTTCGCCAGAGAAGCTACTGCGTGCAGCCTCAGATCGTCCGACGAGCCCCGAACTATCCCCTGCCGGCGCTGTCGGTGCGTTCCGATGGCTTGGCCCCGGCGGCCGCCCAACCGTGTGACGCTCCGCCGGCCAATTGGCCGATCCTGCTCCGCCAGTTCGTCGATTACCTCGTCTCCGAGTGCGGCCTGGCGGCCAACACCATCGAGGCGTACGGCCGCGACTTGCGCGAGTTTCTCGTCGAGTTGGACGAGCGAGATGTCCGCTCGGTCGATCTCGTCACGCCGCTCACCGTCCGCTTCTACCTCGTCCGCCTCTCCGAGCGCAAGCTCGCCCTCTCGTCGATCGCCCGGCACCTCGTGTCGGTCAAGATGTTCCTGCGCTACCTGTTCATGGTGGGGGCGGTCGGCAGCGACGTGAGCACGCTGCTGGAGACGCCCAAGAAGTGGAAGACGTTGCCTCACACGCTCCGCCAGCGGCAGGTCGAGGACTTGCTCTCCGCGCCGCAACCGGGCGAGCCGTTTTATGCCCGTGATCGAGCGATCCTCGAAATGCTCTACGCGACCGGCATGCGCGTTTCGGAGCTGGCCGGCTTGCGAATGAAGGACGTCAATCTCGACGTGGGCTATGCCCGCTGCTACGGCAAGGGCGGCAAGGAGCGCGTCGTCCCTATCGGCTCGCACGCCATCGATGCGGTACGCGAGTATCTTCGCGCTTTGCGTCCGGCGATGACGGAGACCGCCGGCTGCGTTGAGGCGCTCTTCGTCTCGCGCACCGGCTCGCCGTTGGATCGCACGAACATCTGGCGGCTGGTCAGCCGTTACGCGGGCACGGTCGGCATCCAAATCCCCGTCGGCCCGCACACGCTGCGCCACTGCTTCGCGACGCACATGCTCGAGGGCGGCGCGGACCTGCGCATCGTGCAGGAGCTGCTCGGCCACGCCAACGTCGTGACGACGCAAATCTATACGCATGTCGATTCCAGCCGCCTCAAGTCCATCCACCAAAAGTTCCACCCGCGGCAGTAATCCCCTCCCCTTGAGCTTGCTGTTCCCCACATCTTCGTCTGCCCGCCGCGGGATGGACATTCTTGGTTGCGCGGCACCTCAGCCCAAAGGGCTGGAATTGAGTAGCCGGGGGCGAGGTCGCCGCGGCGACCGACGCCCCCGGTCGGCGACCCAAAATATGTTGGACCCTGAAAGGGTCAAATAGACTCCAAACGGCGGCCCCATTCGACCCTTTCAGGGTCGAATCTCTCTGGCGATCGTGCTTCCGGGGGCGTCGCTCCCCGCCGCGGCGGGTTGCTTGCCCCCGGCTACTCAATTCCAGCCTTGCAGGTCGCCACGGGCGACTCGACTGGGCGAGCTGAAAATCGATACGCCGGTAAGCGCCAAAATGTAGGGAACAGCAAAGCTTGAGAAGGGGAGGGTTGATGTTCCCCCCTCTTGTAAAGTAGGGATTGGGCGGGTCAAGCCTCCTGATTTCCCTACTGGTACATCATCGCGTCGATCAACGGTTGGATGTTCTGGCGTATCAGGCGGACGTGCTGACAAGCCCGGCGCGGTTCACGCGGAACTGCCGTGCGCGGCAGACCGGCGAGAGCTTCACGTTCTGTTTGCGATGGGTGATGCGCGGGCTGCTCGCAGGCGGCGAAGCATGACGAACCCACCGAAGAGCAACAGCGCCATCGAAGCGGGCTCAGGAACGTAGGAGACTGTAAGTGTTGGCCGCAAAGTTGTGTCGCTTCCGTATAGGAATACCCAGTTGTAAATAAACGAGTTGGGGTGAAAGACCGGTACGGTCTCATTGCTCAGTGCAAGCGAGAGGCGGTCATCGATCAAGTCTGAAGCCCAGCCCACTGCGTCAACATCCAAAGACCAAGATACGTAGCTCATCTGTGGCTGTGACAGCCGTTCGTTTAGGCCGATGAAAGTGCTTCCTTCTCTCGTCCATGCGTCGTCCCCAACGCGAAAAACTGAAACGTTCGGTGCTGCATTCTCAGCCGGATTATCTATTCGTATTTCGTTGACCGATGCAGTTAGTGTCAGTGCCGTGATAGTGGAGTCGTCTGGGATCGCCGAGAGGTCGAACTTGACGTACCCGTAGCTGGTGCTCAAGTGCCCGTCCGAGCTGGCGTAGCTGGACTGCACAGCCAGCGTATCACTGGTCCAACTGTAGCAACACTCATTCAGGTAGCGGCTTGTACTATCAATGGCTTGAAGTTGGACGACGCTAGCGGGTACAGCTTCTGCGATTGGGTAGCTAACGAAAACCGTTGCCACAAGAAAGGCGCGGATAGATTTCATTGCACTACTCCGGGAAGGCCTTTGAATTCGTTCTCAGATTCAAGCTGAATCCGACATTCCCCGTACGCTTTGCCTACCTCCGTCGCTGGACCGTGTTCAGTTATTGTACAGTATTCACCCGTGGCGTCTGCCTATTTTCAGACGTTTTTTTTGATCGCCGAGACTCCCTGGAGGGGTGTCATCCGCCATCGTCGTTCGCCATCAGCGATAAGCGATCCGCACTTTGGCGCCTCCATTGGGCGCAGGTTTGCCGACGCAGGCGAGCTTTCATAGACTGACACCAAGGCCCGCAAGCTGGCGTAGCAGATCACGGGTGGCGAATGCCAAATCCAAAAGATGAAAAATTATGTATCGAGGAGTTCGTGAACTGGCTCTGCCATCGCTGTCCGGGATCGGCGGTGCAATGCAAGAAAGCTGATCCCGATCCACCCGATTTCTGGTTATGGCAGAATGACTGCAAATACGCAGTCGAGATCACGAAGATTCAGCATCAGAAAGATACGGCTTGGAGGGTTAGCCAAGATAGATTCGTTAAGGAGGTCCAAAAGGAGGCACGGGCGCAGGGAATACTTCGCGGCCTCTACGAGGTGGTATTCGTAACAGAGCCAGACCCTGATCCGAAAGACCCAAACAACCAAAAACCAACGATGCTCGATACGCCGGAAAAACGCACCGCGCTAATGGTCGCAATACTCGAATTTGTCAGAAAGACGAAATCAGACGCGACCACACATGCAGAACATGTACGGCTCAAAGGACATTTGGTCTGCCGCATCCAGAAGCATGCCAGCGAGGAGGCGGATATCGTATCGGGAGACGGCGGCATCGAAATTGACGGATGGGAACCCGACATCCGGCTCGTTCTTAGTGGACTCCTTGAACGTCGTTTGGAGGCGAAATTGGATATCCCACCCAATATGAATTGCCCAACCATTCTGGTGCTTCACGACCTGTACCGTTTGGCCAATGAAGACATGGTCCGTCAGTGCCTACATGGCCCGCCGGAGATTAAGCTGTTTCACACGGTATATGTGGTTCAGGAGAGAAACGTCGGATTTCACATTACGACATCATTCCCGTCTCGGGCCTAGCGAGGTGGTCCGGCGGGTTCAGGCCCAACGGCGAGCCCTGATCCATCAGTCCCTCGGCCCCTCGGCCCCTTGGTCCCTTGAATCCTCGTCATCCTCCGGCAACCGGTGCATTTTCCAAACGTCTTCACTGGGCGTCGGTGGGAGCTTTTCGCGGAAGAGATAGGCCCGATAGCGGAGAGTGAAGCGAATGATGACTAATGCGGCGATGATGAAGATCAGGACGACGACGATCGCCCAGAAGAAGGTCATTCGCCATCGGAGAAGTCGCTGGCTTTCCGAAAACGACTTGGCCGGCTGAGAGGCAGCACCATCAAATCGCGCTGTTGTAGGCTGATCTGCCGCGATCGTGAGGTTGTTCAGACATGGTAGCAACGCGACAATCAGAGCCGCGACCGTAAGGGAGCGCTGAATGGCGCTTCGAATGCCGCGCGACGCTCCTTTACAGTCGCGGCTCTGATTAGGCGGCCCGTTCCTCACGACCACAACCCTTCGCGCGGCGAACTCGTGATGGTCAAAGCTAATTCCTCCAGTAGCCGCTGCTGTTCGGGCGTCGGCTTGGCCGGCGGGACGATCTTGATGATAACGTATTGATCGCCGCGCTGACTTGTCTTGGGATTCGTGACGCCCAGGCCCGCAAGGCGAAGCCGCGAGCCGCTGGCCGTCCCAGGCGGGATCGTCACGGTGCGAACGCCATCGAGCGTCGGCAGGTCGATCTTCGCCCCCAGGGCCGCCTCGGTGATCGTCAGCGGGGCTTCCAGATAGATGTCGTCTTCCACTCGCCGAAAATACGCGTGCGGCTGGATATTGCACACGACGTAAAGATCGCCGGACCCGCGACGCCCGCCTTCGCCCTTGCCTTTAATGCGGATTCGCTGACCTTCGCGAACGCCGGGCGGAATCTTGACGGAGATGGTCTCTTGCCCGCGGCCGCCGCTCATCTGCAACTCAAGCGTGGTCCCGCGAATCGCTTGATCGAACGTCAGCGTGACGGCGTGCTCGATGTCTTGCGCAGGCGACCCGGCTGTCCTAGGGGCTTCGCCGCCACCGCCGCGGTTCTGAAAAAACCGGTCGAAAACCGAGCCCGAGCCCTGACCTCCGCCCCCTCGGGTGAAGGCGAAATCGAAGATATCCCCCAGGTTCTCGAAGTCGATCGGCACGCCGTCCGCCGACGACCAAGCCTGGGGACCGCCGGCTCCCTGAAAACGGGGATCGACGCCGGCATGGCCGAATTGATCGAATCGATGGCGTTTATCTTTGTCAGAGAGGACGTCGTACGCCTCTTGAACCTCTTTGAATTTCGTCTCGGCGTTCTTGTCGCCTTTGTTATGATCGGGGTGGTATTGCTTGGCGAGGCGGCGGTACGCCTTCTTGATGTCCGCCTCGCCCGCGCTCTTCGCGATGCCGAGCACTTCATAGAAATCACGTTTGTCCATGGGCGATCACTTGCGCGCAGGCTTCGTCCCTCTGCGGCGGCTTGCAAGCGGATTATATGAGATGCCTCATCTCAGGCAATCGGATGCGCTGTCCGGCGACCGCTGGAACCTCGCACGAAATCGTCTATCATGCCATGAGATGCCGCGACGGAGTCCGGCGGCGATTGGAAGTATCAGGAGATTGCTGAATGATCGTCTCATGCGGCCAGATGCAGGCGATGACGCTGGCGGAGTCGGCGGGCGTCTGGCAAGTGGTCGATCGCCTCGCGAATCAGGCCGTCGAGGCCGGCGCGGACCTGCTCGTCTTGCCGGAGACGACCTATCCCGCGTACTGGCTCAAATCCGCCACGCGGTACATGCAAAGCGACATTGAACGCACGCCGTTGGTGCTCGATCGGTTTTCAAAGTACGCGTCGCGTCACGGCTTCTGGCTCGTCGTCGGCTTCGTCGAGGAGTCCGGCGGCAAACTCTACAACAGCGCGGCTGTCTTCGACCGGAGTGGAACGGTCGTCGGAATCGCCCGCAAGAGCTTCCTCTGGGACTGCGATAATCGTTGGTTCAGCCCGGCCGAGAAATTGTCCGTCTTCGACACCGAGTTCGGCCGGATGGGCGTGCTCATCTGTGCCGACGCCCGTGCCCCGGAGATCGCGGCGACGCTCGCGTGCCAGGGGGCGCAGTTCATGGTCCTGCCGACCGCCTGGGTCAATGCGAGCAAGGTCCGCCGCGTCTATCGGAATATTCACCCCGATTTTCTGATCCGCGCCCGCGCGATGGAGTTCGGCGTGCCCTTCGCCTGCGTGAGTAAGAGCGGCCGCGAGGGCGATTTTCTGGAATACGTTGGCCAAAGCCGGATCGTCTCGGCCGATGGCGCCACGTTGGCCCAAGCGGAGATCGGCGGCGAGCAACTTATTACGGCGGAGGTGACGCCATCCGATCCTCGGTCGGTCAAGATCGCCGACGAGGTCCGCAAGAAGCTGCTGAGCCCCGAACCGCCATATCGAGCTGCGACGCCGGGGGGACGCTGCGTCATTCAGCTCCGTGCCGACGCGGACGCGATTGCTTCGTCGCTTCAATCCCACGGCGCACGCATCGCAATGATTGCCGCTTCGGACTTATCGACTTTCGCGCCGGTGCGTTGCCACGCCTTGGCGGGTGTGCAGGTCGTCGTCGCCAAAGGCCGCCTGACCGACGACACGATGGCCCGTGCACGTGCAGCGGAGAACCGCGTCTATGTCATCGTTGCTTCGGAGGCGGCACAATTCGTGATCGATCCCGACGGCGTCGTCGTCTGGCGTCAGGCGGACGACTCCCAGGAGCTGGAATTGGACCTGGCCCGCTCGGACGACAAGCAGTTCACCCCGGCGACGGACCTCTGGTCGCAGCGCCGTGTGGCCTCCTATCGGCTGGGCGAGCTCAAAACGGCTTGTCACGCGAATCTATGAACTGGTTATCTACCGCCGCTTTGATTGGGTTGGCCGGCTTCGTCGGCTCGATTTGTCGGTTTCTCGTCAGTGGCGCCGTGAGCGCCATCGCGCCGCGCGGCTTTCCGACCGGCACGCTCGTGGTGAACACGACAGGCTGCCTGCTGCTGGCGTTTTTTCTCACGGTGGTTCGGGATCGTGTTGCGTCGGACGCCCTGCGGCTCGCCATCGCCGTCGGTTTCGTCGGGGCGTATACGACGTTTTCGACGTTCGCTTATGAAATCTATGAACTTGCACGATTGGGCCAAAGTTTGCGCGCCGGCGCGTATCTGCTCCTCAGCGTGGCCCTGGGCTTGCTTGCCATATATCTCGGGGTTGTACTCGCCCACCGATTCGAGCGGTCTTGACGATTCGCTACACATTCTCCACGAACAGCGTCCCCTTGCCGCGGGCGCCGCGGACGTTGCGACGGACGTGTT
>CAYMXF010000182.1:0-6932 GCA_964393935.1 uncultured Planctomycetaceae bacterium | reverse complement strand
GGATTCTTCATGTTCATGCTGCCGCCCGTCGGGCGCCAGGAGAATCTCATGCCGCTTCTCGCCCTTCTTGAACTTAACCTCGTACATCACGTACGTCTTCTTCTCAAAGAACATCTTGGCGTCCTTGCCGGCCTCCTTGTGGGCTGCGTCCAGAACGGCTTTGGGCACCGCGTCGGCCTGAACGGCCTCCTCGGTCTCCACCAAGTCTCCCGCGGCGGTGACGAGGACTTCCATCCTCCCGCCCGGTCCTTTCCACGACCCTTCGTAGAATTTTGTCCCGTGCTCGATTTCCTCCTCGTACTGCGAGATCGCCGCGCCGCCCGCGAGCTTCTTCAGCGCCGCCAAGGCGGCCGGTGGAACCTCCGATTCCTTCACCGTTCGCTCCTGTTCCTCTTCTTTGGGCTGCGCCGAGGCGACGGCGATGAGCCAGCCGCTCGCGACGAGACCGAGCGCCATCATCCATCCAAGTAATTGCTTTCGCATTGTTTTTCTCCTGATTGCGGTGATTCAACACGACGGCCGCGCGTCGCCCGACGCCGGGTCCGGCCGTCCATTCTGCGAACAGATGATAACAGACGGACGTATACTGTCGATGACGAGGGGATTACAAATCTGTAACGGCTTCTCGGATTTTTCGCGAATTCTGCGATGCGAACGCTGGAACCCCTACCGGCTGAACGCCTTCATGTCCGCCATCAGCCGCGTCAGACGCTGTTTGTTGTCGGCGTTAAAGGCGCTCATCTCCGTCACGGGGCTGTCGTTGCGCAGGGTGACCTTCTGCTCTGCGAACCCGTAGATGTTAAACGGCAGCACGAGTTTGTAGTGCGCATCCACATACGCGACGTGGTTCCAGTCGCAGATGATCGTAAAATCGCGGGACGTGGTTCCGAGCAGGTCGTAGCCGAGCGAGTAATCCTGCGGCGGGTTCGTCACGCCCATCAGTGGCAGAAGCGTGGCGGGAATGTCGAGGTGGCTGGTCATCCGCGTGATCTCCTGGTGCCCTTTGCCCGGCACCCACAAGACCAGCGGCGGCCGCGTCTGCTCCTCCGAGAAACCCGAATTGTGCCCCCAGTGGCCCTTTTCCAAAAACTCCTCGCCGTGGTCGCCCGTGACCAGCACGATCGTCGATTCCATCAAGTGATGCTCGCGCAGATAGGTCAACACTCGTCCGAACTGCGCGTCCAGATGGTTGCAGGCGTTGATGTAGCGGTTCTTGATCGGCACGATGTCTTTCGCGAGGTCCATCGTCGCGTAATTCAAATCCTCGACGTAGGGCGTGCGAATCACCGACTCCCTGGGGAAGTGGTAAGGCGCGTGCGGCGACTCGAAGAACATGAACGTAAAGAACGGCTTGGCCGGGTCCCTCTGGTCGATGAACTTGAGCAGGTCCGCCACGTTCTCCTGGTCGCGCCGCCACGGCAGCAACGTCTTGGCCTCGTGCATCTTCTCCGCGGGAACGTTCACGAACATCGTCCGGTCGAATTCCGGATAGGTGAAGCTCGCGCTCGTGTACATCTGCATCTGATAGCCGGCCTGCTGGACGACGTCCATCAACACCGGCGAGCGCTGTTCTTCAAAGATCGGGAACCAGAGGCACCCATAGAGCCCATAAAACATGCTGAACATGGCCATCCGCGTACCGTTCCCACCGCTGTAGTGGTCTTTGCACCAGACGGCCTGCTGCGCCAGCTTCCACGTGTTCGGCATGATCTCGGCGTCCACCATGTCCGCCCGCAGCGACTCGGCCACGAGCCACACGATGTTCGGCGATTTCGCCGGCGGTTCGCGCCGGATCGGTTGCCGCGGATACGCCGTCCGCAGAGACTTTCCCCCGATGTCCAGCGACGGCTGCCGCACCACCTCCACCCCCATCGATTGCGCCAAATTCGTTAGGCTGGTCGGCATGTACATCGGGAACGCCCCCGATGCCGCGAGCACCGGCCGGTACCCGCGCAGCTTGCAGACTCCGTAGGTCACGCGCTCGAAGAGCCCGGCCGCGACGATCAGACAGACGGCCAGGACGACGCGCCGGGTCCTTAGCAAGCCCGATAGGGCCGCGCTAACTCGCGGAATGCCGATCACGACCGCCAGGAGCATCGCCTGCACGGCGAACAGCGCCGCGATGATGAGGCCGAAGGTCCTCATCGTCGAATCCCCCCCGCCTAGCGAGTCTATTCCGCCGCGCGTGAAGATCAGGTTCCACACGAATCCGTTGAAATGGAATCCATACATATTGAAAACGACGCGGTCCGTGTAGAGGAGGACGTGCAAGAACGACATTCCGACCAGCGCCAGGCCGTAAACGATCGCACCGCCCGCCCGCCTCCCCACGATGTTTCTGAGTCCGGGCAGTCCTAGCAGCCATTCGACTAGTATCGCGGGGACAAATGCCGGCAGCAGATAGAGCAAAGAATAGGTCAGAAAGACGGCCGACACGAACAGGGCCGTCAAGACGCCCTCGTACTCGACGTGCCGCAGGAAGACCGACGCGTTGATCAGGATCGCTGCATAGGAGACGACGAAGTATCGAGCCAACACGTTCAGGCGCCCCGTCGATCGAGACGCCTTCGCGCCCTCGATGACGACATCCATGGGTATGACCGCCGTTGAATTCATTTCAGGAGTTCCTCAAAATATTCCCGCATACGCTATGCGGTTCCGGCGCTCTTGACGCCCCGCTGATCCGTCAGGAGGCCGCGCGCTCAAAGACCTTCGTCGAGAAACTATGTCGGTCGACGCTGAGCCGGGACCCGTTGATAATCACCTTAAGTCGCGGCAGCGTGTCTTGGGTGCTTCCGGCCCCCGTGTAGCGAAGTTGCAGCTTGCCCTTGACGATCTCCCACGAATAAGTATCGATCTGCGGTTCGCCTTGGCCCGCCTTCGGCACCACGCGATAAACGAGCGTTCCGTCCGGGCTGAAGACGACTTCTTCGCTGGCCACCCCTCCGTCCCGGTGGTTGTGCAGCGCGGAGTTCTCCACGTCAAGCGCCCGCCACTTCCCGACGAGCGCCGCCTTGAGGACGTGATCGTCCACGGTCCGTCTTCGCATCAGGACGACCGCCGCCGCTATTCCGACCAGGACGACCGCGGTGAGGATGATTCGCTTTTTCAAATTTCAATCCCAGGGGGCGCTTGCCCATCGCTCAAAAAAAGCCTCCCCGCGCGCCGCCCCATTCGGCTGACAGGTGGATCAACGGAGCATACGGCGTCTATCTAACTCATCGATGACCGGCGGATTACAAACCTGTCATGATCCGGTGCGGCCAAGGAGAAACGCAAGGTGTGGGGCTCGATCCTCGTGAACTCTCCCTTGGCATCGGTCAAAAACGCTATTATAGCATAAGATTTGAGGGTGGCGAACCTCGACCATGCGAGCTTTATTGATTGAAGATGATGCCGGCGTAGCGTCTTTCGTGCGCCGCGGGCTGCGCGAGGCCGGTTTCGTCGCGGACTGGGCCTCCAACGGGCTGGAAGGCATGAATCTTGCCCTCTCCGAACCGTTCGACGTGATCGTTCTGGACCTCATGCTCCCCGGCAAAGATGGGTTCTCGATCCTCAGCGATCTGCGCAAGGAGGGCATCAAGACACCGGTCATCTGCCTGACGGCGCGCGACGCGGTGGATGACCGTGTCAGGGGCCTCGATCTCGGGGCGGACGACTATCTGGCGAAGCCGTTCAGTTTTTCCGAGCTGTTGGCGCGGATCCGGGCCCTTCTCCGGCGCGGTTCGACCCTGGCGACGAATCCGCTTTGCATCGGCGACATGGTCGTGGATATCGTCACGCGCCAAGTACACCGGGCGGGCAAGCGGATCGATCTATCGGCGCGGGAGTTCGCTCTGCTCGAGTATATGGCGAGAAACGCCGGCCAGGTGCTTTCGCGGACGATGATTCTCGAAAAGGTATGGGACATGAATCAGGACCCGCTCACGAACGTCGTGGACGTCCACATCAACCGCGTCCGCCGGAAAGTGGACCACGGCTTTGACCGGCCGCTGATCAAAACCATACGCGGCGTCGGCTATGTCCTCCGAGACGACTAATCGTTCCCGATGGCTCGCCTCGATCCGCGCGCGCCTCACGATCTGGGGCGCCGCGATTACGCTGGCGATTTGCCTGGTGCTCTGCACGATCCTGTACCTGGGACTGGATCGATCGCTTCACAACCAGATCGATGGATTCCTGGAGGGAGAAGTCTTCGAATTTCGCTCTCTTTTGATGGAGGACAATGGAGAAGACAGCTTGGCCGAAGTCGAGTCCGAAATCCGCCGCGAACTGGGGAGCCGGCTCCGCGGCGATCTGGTCTTTCGGCTTCTCGATGCGCAGGGCAAGCGGCTGGTCACCAGCGACCCCCATGAACGGCTGCCGGATCCGTGGTCGCTGCCGCCCGTCCGCGAAGCCGAACGGGAGGGCGTCATCCTGGCTACCGTCACCGAAGGCGGCAAACGCGGCCCGGCGCGCGTCGGCAGCTTGTGGGTAAAGCGGCCGGACGGGATGCGTTGCATCGCTCAGGCGGCGTATCGCCTGTCGGGCGTCTCCAGGTCGCTGGCGATGTTTCGTCGTATTGTCATCGCCGCGCTCATCGCCGCTTCGATCTTGGCGCTCGTCGGCGGATACCTGCTGGCTCGGCGAAGCCTGCGTCCGGTGGAGACCATCACCCAATCCGCGCGGCAAATCGGCGCGACGCGGCTCTCCGACCGAATCCCGCTGGCGGGCACGAACGACGAACTCGACCGCCTGGCGGCGACGCTCAACGGCATGTTGGATCGCATCGAGCGCCACGTCCACGGGCTCCATCAGTTCACCGCCGACGCCTCGCACGAATTGAAAACGCCCCTGGCGGCGCTGCGCGGCGCCGCGGAGGTCGCGTTGTCGCAGCCCCGAAGCGAACAAGAACTCCGAAGAGTCATCGAAGAGAGCATCCAACATTACGATCGCTTGTCGCGAATCGCCGGCGACCTGCTTCTATTGGCGCGACTCGACGCCGGACACGCCCTGGCCCATCGCATCCCCGTGAACCTCACCTCGGCGATGGAAGACGTCGTCGACCTTTACTCGGCCTACGCGGTGGAGCGCGGCATCCAGCTTCGCCTCAACCGTTGCGACCCCGCCGTCGTCATGGGCGATCGGGACCGCGTGCGGCAAATGCTGTGCAATCTGATCGACAACGCGGTCAAGTACATGGACGGGGCGGGGAAAATCGATGTCTCCTTGATAGGGCAAGACGGACAGGCCAACGTGCGAATCGCCGACACGGGCCCCGGCATCCCCGAGGAGAGCCTCCCGCACGTCTTCGATCGCTTCTATCGCGTGGACAAGGCTCGCTCGCGCCGCGAGGACCAAGGCGCCGGCCTGGGGCTGCCGATCTCGCGCTCCATCGCCACGGCATTGGGAGGCGACATTCGTATCGAGAGCACGCTCGGGACGGGGACGACGGTTCAAGTGTCCCTGCCCGTGATGGGTTCGAACCCGTAATCGCGAAGCGCCGGGGGCGGATCTTCCGGCGTATCAAGCGGACGTGCTGACGAGTCCGGCGCGGTTCACGTGGAACTGCCGGCCCTGGACACGCCGCTCGCCGCCCGGCGGCGGTGGTCGCGAGGCGATCAGGTCGCCGCGGCGACCGGCGGCGAGTCAAGGGCTGGGCGCGGCAGACCGGCAAGCGCTTCACGTTCGGCCTGCGGCGGGTCGCAGAGCGTATGATGGGTCTGCCTCATCGACCCACGCATCGAGAATGGCCATCATGCCCAAGTCGGCGAGTCAAAATAGCTGACCCACCGTACGAAGCTAATTACCGCGTGGGTCGTCGGGGGAACCCATTCGATCAAATCAGCAAGAGCGAAATGAACAGCGGGACATCAGCCATGTCGACCGTGCCGTCGGCGTTCATGTCGTATGCACAGTAGCCCGCGCTGGGCGTGCCGCCACTCACTAGAATGTCCGCCAGCCCCTGAATATCGAGGCCGTCGATCGTTCCGCTGACGTCGCCGTCACCGCTGCCGCTCGGAAAGAACGTGAGATTGACGGTGTTGCTGGAGATGACGCCGCAGGGGTTGGTGATCAGCGCTTGCACCTGGTACGACCCTCCGCCCGGGCAGCCTATGACGCCGATCTGGGTCGTCGCTGCGTCGTAGGGCGAGGCGTACGCTGTTCCGCCGCAGGGGAGCGGGAGCGGATCGCTGCCGAGCGTGGCCCATGACTCCGGGGAGATCTGGATCTGCCACTGGTAGGTAAACGGGCCGGTGCCGAGGGCGGCGACGGAAAACGTGGCGGCGGCTGCGGAACAGGTGGCGACGGCGATCGGCTGCGTCGGGATTCGGAAGCACGGGAGAAGCCCCGGCGGGCGGGGAGGCGTAATCTCCACCACATGGGCTGGCGTCGCATTCGCGGCCGGCGGCGCCGGTTCGCTGGTGTTGCTCTGCAACACCGCCGAGGCGTCGGGGTCTAGCGAGGTCACACCCCATACCGCCGCCATCTGCACATCCCCGTCGGTCTGCCCTGCATCGATGCTGGAGGCCGAGCTCGCGGTCCCGGACATGGACACGGTCAATGACTGCCCGATCAGAACGGTGTAGGTCTGGTCGTCCGAATCATCCTCCACGTTGAGTGTGCCGGACCTGATGACCTGAATCCCGTCATAGGCGCCGTGGCTGCGCGAATAACTGCCCGTCTTGTTCACAACGATGTTGCCGTTGATGTAAATCCTGGCGTAGCCGTCGGCTTCGCCATTGGCGACGGTGTTGACGCCACTCATGTCCTGGCCGACCGCCATCACGCTGGCGTGCACGGCCCACCTGACGCGGACCGAGACCGGCGCGCCGGCCGGGAGGGTTGCCGAGGTGATCAAGTAGTCCAGATAGGTGCTGGCGCCGGCGCCTCCATGGGCCTGGCCATAGAAGCCCGGCCCTCCCCCGGAGCAGGCGTGCGATGAAAGCGTG
>CAYMXF010000181.1:2192-6991 GCA_964393935.1 uncultured Planctomycetaceae bacterium | reverse complement strand
TTGCCGGTTCCGCTGCCGTTTTGACCGCCCATCATGATCTTCGGCACGAGGTCGATGTGGGATTGCTGCACGGCTTCGGCGAAGCGGGTCATGACTTCCTTGGTCAACTGGAACTGCGGGCCGCCGTAGGCGCGGACTTGTTCCTCGATGGCGATAGCGGTGCCAATGCCGATACGCGCGGCCTTCTCGGCTTCCGCTTCGGCGAGCGCGCGAATCTGCGCCGCCTGCTGCACGGACCGCTGATAATCGGCCTTGCCTTGATTGCTTTGGATGGTGATGGAGAGTTCGCTCTCGGTCAGGCTTTGCTGCTGGCGGGCACGGGCCTCGGCCTCGCGCAGCTCGCGCTCCTTGACCGCGGCCTTTTCCTGACGGGCATACGTTTCGATCTGCTCCTCGGCGATCTGCCGCGTGCGCAACTGGGTGAGAATGTTTTCGATTTTGTTGTCGCCGGCGGAAGAGCCCGGCGTACCGATCAAGACCTCTTCCAGTTCGAGGTTGTAATGGGCGAATTTCTCGGCCATCTCTTCGCCGGCGAGCTTCTGGATCATTGCGCGGTCCTGGATGAGCTGGATGATCGTCCGCGTCTGGGCGGTGTTCTTGAAATAGGCGGACACCATCGGATCGAGCGTCTGCTCGACGAGTCGCTTCACGTCGCCGAAGCGCTGGATGACTAGCGGGGCCTTGCGGTAATCGATGTGGACGACGACCGACAGCGGCAGCGTCGGCTCGAAGGCGTCCTTGGTGATGAGCGACACTTCGGTGAGGTTCTCGTCGTACTTGTGCATCCCGCTCTCGTTGCGGATCCACTTCAGGATGAAGTTGGTCGTTGGCACCATGATGATCTTGCCGGCACAAGTGTTAAAGGCGTATTTGCCGGGTAGTAGCGAGACGCTCCAGACGCCGCGCTGGCCCTGTTTGACCAGTTCGCCGTGCTTGTATTCGGTGCCGGAGAGGTCCGCGCCGATCTCGCCGGTGTAGGACACGACGACGCCGACCTGGCCGACCTCGACGACGGTCTTGGCGATCATCTCCACCGTCGCGAAGAGGCGGTTGAGGTAATAGGTGCCCTCGACGAGGACTTGGAGCTGCCGGCCGCGCCGGCCCCCGGCCAAAAGAAACCGCTCGGGGTCCTGGAAGCTGTTGTGGAAATGTCCCGCGTTTGACGGATCGTTGCCGATGATCGGAGCAATGATCTCACCGTCGGGAAGCGCCGGACCATCGTGGATCGTGACGATCCCCAGCAGGTCGTCGGAGCCCTTGATGACGAGCGTCTCGAAACCGTCGCGATCGTCGATCAACTCGGCCATGCGTTTGAACATCGCCTCGTCGTCACTTTCCAACGGCAAGTAATAGACTTGTTCTTCCGTGACGATGACGAACTGTGCGAGGTTGATGGCGTAAGTGCCTTCTCGCAGGATCTTGCGCTGCGGTCCGCGCTGGCCGCCGTTCGTCAGGAAGTGCCGCACGCTCTCGAAAGTGCTCGCCTCGACATTCGACGCCAGGGTCTGCGTCGGCAGCAAGGCCGTGCCGTCGCGGGCGAAGACGTAGCCGATCTTGCCCTGCGGGATGGTGACCAGCGGAATGCTGTGGACCTTGAATTGCAGCGGCGTCAGAAAGTGCAGCCCGCCGCGCATCGCGTCCGGCTGAAAACCCGCCTCGCCGTTGAGGGCGATCAAACCGTGGGGCACGGAGCCCTTGCGGCTCCAGCGTTTTTCGACGATGCCGACGCGCTTGTTGGGGATGTAGCGAAAGCCGGCGAGGATGAAGATTCCCACCACGACGATCGCGGCGTTGATGGCATTTCCCATCAACGTATCCATGACGAATGCAGCAAACATGTTCATAACCTCCAATTGTTCTGTAACGTATGCGTCGCGCGCAATCCGGCGACGGTTTCAGGCGAGGTCCGCGGGCGGACATCGGCTTTCAATCGGAATGCGTCGAGAGCCCTGCCCGCGCGGTAGACCCGCCACGCGGAAGCTCACTATTAGAAGCGAGACATTGAAATAACTCCAGCGTGCGCCTACGGGGTTAGCTGACGGGCTCGCGAGCGCTGAATCCGCGTCCACCGCACCGGTGAATTCGCCCCTGCGCCGCCGCGATCATACGCATGAACCCGGCGGCGCGTTTGGTTCCCCCGTTGCCGCCCACCAATCAGGCGGCACTCGGCAGTACGCCTAAAACATACCACAAAAACCGGCAGGGGCAATTATAAAGGGATTTGTTTGCTATAAGGCCGCCGTATCGAGGGTTATAGAAACGCCATTTCGGTGGTACGACGATTGCGTAATGTGCATCACGATCGTGGCACGATGTCCACGTCGCCGTCAGTCTCAACATCCACGCAAAGCCGATAGCCACGAAGCAGGGACATCCCAACGAGGATGCCGCTGCCCGATGCGAGGACCGGCACTTCGAGACGTCGACCGAACCATTCGATCTCTACGGAATACGTTGGCAGACGTACACAGCGACCGTCACCAAGCTGGGCTTCGGTATGACCTGCAATGGGCAGCTTAAGAAGTGCAATCGTTTGTGGTGACGCCGTCAGATATCCGTTAAAACCGGTATCTACGACGCCCGAAAGCTCGTTCGCAAGACCGTTCGATGAAAAAACACGTAAAGGAATCGCCGCCTCAAGATCGGCCGTGACCCGTCCGGTCATGAGTCGGCCCTGACATTGAAGCGGCCGCCGAGCCGATAGGCAGCCGGATATCCGATGCGAACGATGTAAGGCTCTACCGAAGGGTACCGTTGGCGCAGCGAGCGGATGGCGCCGAGTTCGTCGTCAGCGACGGCAAAATCCCTGGTGTCCGGATCGATAGCCGCAAACCGCCCCCGATGATCGGCTTCAAGCCGTGCGCGTAGATCGCGCTCGTAAATCTCTCGACCGCGCCTCACGACGAAATCGCTGTCCGATTCTGAAGAGTGCATTGAAGACCTCACGGAGGATTATAACATAGACGTCACGTCTTGCAGCGGTGCAAACCGTTATCGGCCTACGCGCTAGCCGGTCCGGCGGATGCACCGGGCTCCGTCATGGCGCGAGGATCGAGAAGCGAATTGAGTTTATCAGCGGGCAGCACTTTTTCTTCCAGTGCGATCTGCCGCACCGTCTTGCCGGTCTCGTAGGCCCTCTTCGCCAATGCCGCGGCCTTGTCGTAGCCGATGACCGGCGCGAGCGAGGTACACATCGCCAGGCTTTGCTCGACGAGGGCCTCGGCCCGTTCGACGTCCGCTTCGATGCCGGTGACGCAGCGATCGGCGAAGACTCGGGCGGCGTTGGAGAGGATTCGCGTCGCTTCGAGGAAGTGGTGGATCATGACCGGCATGCCGACGTGCAGATCGAAGTTGCCCAGGAGCACGGCCGCCTGGTTGATCGTCGCGTCCGCGCCGATGGCGTGCGCCGCCGATTGTATGACCATCTCGCACATAACCGGGTTCACCTTGCCCGGCATGATGGAGCTGCCCGGCTGCGTTGCGGGGAGCTTCACCTCGCCGATCCCGCAGCGCGGGCCGGAGCCGAGGTGGCGGAGGTCGTTGGCGACCTTGATGAGACTGACGGCGATCGTCCGCAGGAAGCCGGACGCCTCGACGAAGCCGTCTTTGGCGTGCTGGGCTTCGAAGTGGTTGGCCGCCTCGACGAATTCGATGCCGGTCTTCTTCGAGAGCAGCGTCGCCATCTCGCGGCCGAAGTCCTTGTGCGTGTTGATGCCGGTGCCGACGGCGGTGCCGCCGATGGCTAGCTCTCGCAAGGCGCGGATCGCTTTTTGCGCTCGCAGGGCCGACAGCCGCATCTGCGCCGCGTAGCCGGAGAACTCCTGACCGAGCCGGATCGGCGTCGCGTCTTGCAGGTGCGTCCGGCCGATCTTCACGATCTTGTCGAAGACCTTAGCCTTTTCCTCTAGCTTGCCGGCCAGATGCTCCAGCGCGGGGATCAGTTCTTCCTTGAGCGCCATCGCCGCCGAGACGTGCATCGCCGTCGGGATCACGTCGTTCGAGCTTTGTGACTGGTTCACGTGGTCGTTCGGGTGAATCAAATCTTTGGTGCCGGTCTGCCCGCCGGCCAATTGGACCGCGCGGTTGGCGATGACCTCGTTGGCGTTCATGTTGGTGGACGTGCCGGAGCCGGTCTGGAAGACATCGACGACGAAGTGCTCGTCGAGCTTCCCGTCGATGACCTCTGTCGCCGCCTTCGCGATCAGGTCCGTCTTGTCCTTGGGCACGGCGCCGAGCTTCGCGTTCACCTCGGCAGCGCAGAGCTTGATAAGCCCCATCGCCTTGATGAAGCGGCGGCCGAGGCGATAGCCGGAAATTGGAAAATTCTCGACCGCCCGCTGCGTCGACGCGCCCCACAGGGCGTGCGACGGCACGGTCATCGGTCCCATGGAGTCCTTCTCGATGCGAGTCTCTTGCGGCATGGCAAATTCTCCGTTTCGTGAGACGCCGGTCGACGGCGAGCTGCGACCACCGGAATGATAGTGTAGCGATTACCGCGAGGGGTGCGACCGCGGACTTGCGCCGCGCGGCTCGGAGTCCGGCCGTCATTCGTCTTCCG
This sequence comes from uncultured Planctomycetaceae bacterium, assembly GCA_964393935.1. Lineage (GTDB taxonomy): Bacteria > Planctomycetota > Phycisphaerae > UBA1845 > UTPLA1 > DATEMU01. The sequence goes on along the minus strand of CAYMXF010000181.1, from coordinate 2,433 downwards.
CCGCCGCCCTAATCACTTCCGCAAGCTGTCCGGCGTGGACTTGATCGTTCGATTGGAACCAGAACGACAGTTCCGTGCCGCTGCTGCCGGGCCGGCCGAATTGCTGCTGGATGCCCAGGTGCTCCACCTGCGTCGGCGTGAACCGGCCGGGCGGCACCTTGACGTCCACGCGAAGGGCCTCGCCTTGGTGGGTGATGATCTTGCCGATCCGCTTGCCGTCCTCGGTCAGCAGCTCGACGAA
>CAYMXF010000181.1:0-2092 GCA_964393935.1 uncultured Planctomycetaceae bacterium | reverse complement strand
ACATCGAGATGGTGTTCGATGCAGATGACGCTGTTGCCCAAGTCCACAAGCCGGTGCAGCACGCCGAGCAGCTTTCGCAGATCGTCGAAGTGCAGCCCGGTCGTCGGCTCGTCGAGAATGTAAATCGTCTTGCCGGTCGAGGGGCGTCCCAATTCGGCCGCGAGCTTCAAACGCTGCGCCTCGCCACCCGACAGCGTCGGCGCGCTTTGCCCAAGCGGCAGGTAGCCGAGGCCCACGTCATCGAGCGTCTGCAAGAGCCGCCGGACCTTCGGCACATTGATCAAATGCGCGAGGGCCGCGCTGACCGGCATCTCCAGAACCTCGGCGATGTTCTTGCCCTTGTAGCGCACCTCCAGCGTCTCGCGTTGATAGCGTTTCCCGCCGCAGGTCTCGCACGGCACCCACACGTCCGGCAGGAAGTGCATCTCGTAGCAGACCTGCCCGAGCCCTTCGCAATCGTCGCATCGCCCGCCGGGCCGGTTGAAGCTGAATCGGTTGACGGTGTAGCCGCGGACCTTGCTGTCGGGCAGACGGGCGAAGACCTCGCGGATGACGTCGAAGACGCCGCAGTACGTCGCCGGGTTGGAGAGCGGCGAGTTGCCGATCGGCTGTTGATCGACGTTGATGACCTTGTCGACGAAGTCCAGCCCGCGGATTTCGTCATGCGCTCCGGGCGACAGCCGCGCGCGTTGAATCCTCGCCGCCAAGGCGGGGTACAGAATCTCGGTGATGAGCGATGATTTGCCCGAGCCGGAGACGCCGGTCACGCAGACGAACCGGCCGAGCGGGAACGAGGCGTCGATGCCTTTGAGGTTATTCTGGCGAGCCCCGACGACGACGAGCTTATGTTCGCCCTCTTTCGATCCGCATGTCCGTCGATGGGTCGGTACGGGGATGGCGGTCCTGCCGGAGAGATACCGGCCCGTCAGCGATTCATTTTTTCGTTGGACTTGTTTCGGCTCGCCGTCGGCAACGACGTAACCGCCGTGTGCGCCCGCTCCCGGCCCGAAATCGATCAGATGATCGGCGGCGGCGATCACTTCCCGATCGTGTTCGACCATCAGCAGCGTATTGCCCAGGTCGCGCAGCCGTTTGAGCGCGGCGATCAATCGGTCGTTGTCGCGCGGGTGCAGCCCGATCGTCGGCTCGTCGAGGACGTAAAGCACGCCGGTCAGGCCGCTGCCGATCTGCGAGGCGAGTCGGATGCGCTGCGACTCGCCGCCGGAAAGCGTCGGCGCGGAACGCACAAGCGAGAGGTAGCCGAGCCCGACGTCGAGCAGGAAGCGCAACCGCGAGCGGATCTCGTGCAATAATTCGCCGGCGATCTTCGCCCGTCGTCGATCCAAGTTCAGTTTTGCAAAGAACTCCGCCGTCTCCGTCAGCGAAATCGCGCAAATCTCCGTGATCGTCCGCCCCGCCAATCGCGCCGCCGCCGGTTCCGGCCGTATCCGCGCCCCGCCGCACGATTGGCACGGCACGTCCGTCACCATTTCCTGGAGACCGTAGCGGTATTGCCACGAAATCCGCGTCGCTTCGTCGATCGCCGGGAAAAACCCTTTCCACTGAAACCGTAACGGCGTGTTCAGAGCCGCGACCGTAAGGGAGCGCCGCGCGGCATTCGATGCGTTACCCGGCGCTCCCTTATGGTCGCGGCTCTGATCGGCGGACACCTCGATCCATCGTTCGCCCAATCCCCATAAGAGCGCATGGCGATGCGATGGGGCCAGCGTTGAAACCGATGCCTCAGGATCGAAGCCGATCGCGCGGGCGAGTGCGACCAGCATGGCACGAAGCAGCGGCCGTTTGTCCACCTGTTCCCATCCCGCGATCGCTCCGGCAAGGATCGACTCACCCGGTCGCACAATGACCGCCTGATCGCTCGTGCCGCGCTGCATCCCAAGCCCTTCGCAGCGCGGACACCAGCCGAGCCGCGAGTTGAAGCTGAAATGATGCGGTGTCAGTTCCTCGTAGCTGGTTCCGCACTTTTCGCAGGATAGATGCTGCGAGAAGCGCATTTCCTGTTTCTTCGCACCCTCGGCGTCTTCTCCGGCCACCACCATCACGCCTGCGCCGAGCGCGAGGCAATGCTCGA
>CAYMXF010000180.1:0-7012 GCA_964393935.1 uncultured Planctomycetaceae bacterium | reverse complement strand
TCGCCGGCGATGGGGATGATCTGTGCCCCGACAAACGCCTGGGGAGTTTCTTGCCCAAGGGCCCAAGGCATCGAGGTCAGAAAAACAACCAGCGCGAACGAGCTTTGCTTCATTCATCCGTCTCCTGAAGACCCGTGGGGACGGATCATAGCGGATAAGCCGCGACGGGTCGCTAGGTCCGCCTGACGATTGAACCCTGCGTTAGGAGGGGAGATGAACGTAGCGGAAAACGTGAAACTGGTTTTGAGCCCCACGGCCGACAACTCCGACGATTCGGGCCGTCGGCTTGGTTGGGATTGGCGGTGAAGGGGCAGTTGTCGACGTTGTTCACGATCGCGTCGCCGTCGGCGTCGTTCGTGAAAAGGCCCCAAATCGTGGTACACCCGCCCGCCAGGGCGAGGGTCAGAACGCCAGCCACGTCGAATCGTCTCAACACTCGTTTCGTCAGGAACATGATGGTACCTCCGCGCGAGGGGATCACTGGAAGTTCGCGAGGCGATTTCCGTTATGTGGAGGTGATCGCTTTGACGTCGGTTGTGGAATCTTCACCATGCCGATTTTATTCCGGACAAAGCGGCGCGGTCGAAGTAGGTAAAAATAGCAATGGATGCGGAGCAATGGCTTACCGCCGTCGTCAACAAGCTTTGACGCGTTGAAGTAGCGTCTGGTAGTCGACCTTTCCGGTCGAGGTGAGCGGGAGGGAGTCCATGAAAGTGAACGTATCCGGAATCATGTAGGCCGGCAGGTTCGCCGAACAGTGCCGTTTCATCTCGATGACGCCGAGCTTCACGCCCGGCTTCGCGGCGATGATCGCCCGAATCGTCACCGGTCCGCCGGCTTCGGCAACGGCGATGGCCGCCGCCTCGGCAATCCCAGGATGTTTGTACAGTCCCGCCTCGATCTCCCCGAGTTCGATGCGATAGCCGTGCCGCTTGACCATTCTGTCCTTGCGGCCGAGGAAGATGAAATCGCCGTTCTCATCGGGGCGGACCACGTCGCCGGTGTTGTAATACCGAACGCCGTCGAAGACGGCAAACGCCTTTTGAGCTCGTTCGGCATCGCCCCAATACCCCTGTAACACCGGCTTGCCTGCGATGTAGAGAAGTCCCTCGGAGCCCGGTGCCGCCGGCCGGTGGTCATCGCCGATCACCAGCTCCCGGCAATGCGAACACACTTTGCCGATGGGGTACGGTTCTTCCCGGTCGACGGGGATCGAGTCGGGGACGCGAAAGTACGTGCAAACGTTTGTCTCCGTCGGTCCATAGAGGTTGTAGAGCGCCACGTGCGGCCACGCCTCGCGCAAGCGCCGGAGGTACTTCACCGGGAACACCTCGCCGGCGAAATTTACGATGCGCAGGCTCGAACAGTCGCATTGCTCCAGCTTGCCGTACTGCGTCATTAGCGACAAAATCGACGGCACCGAGTACCAGCAGGTGATCCGGTGGTCCTGAATGAACGGCCCAAGCCCCGCAGCGTTCTTGCCAAGCTCCTCCGAAATAATGTACAGCGCCGCGCCGTGCTTGATCGGCACGTAGATATCGAGAATGGAAAGATCGAAGTGAAAGGGCGCGTGGCTCGTGAATCGGTCCTCGGCCGTCGGATTGAAGACCTCGCTGCACCAATCGACGTAACTGGTTCCGTTCTCCTGGCTGAGCATGACGCCCTTGGGCAAGCCCGTCGATCCGGACGTATACAGAATGTACGCCAGACCGTCCGGCCCACGCTCCGCGACCGCCGGGCGTTTCGTCGGCTGCTCGTTCAAGACCGCCGCCGCGAACCTCCGCGGCACGCCGCTCGGGGACGGCTTTCCGTCGCCGCCATGCACCAGGATCGCCGCCGGCAGGTGCCCACCCTCGCCGGGTTGGTCGAAGATCGCCGTGCAACGATGATCGACCGCCGCCGCCTTCACTTGGCAGTTGGAGAAGATGTACCGATTGCGTTCGACCGGCGCGGTGTAGTCCACCGGTACGTAAACGCCGCCGGCCTTGAGGACGCCGAAGATCGTCGAAATCGAATCGATTCCTTTGGGCAAACAGATGCCGACCCGATCGCCGGGCGTCACGCCCTGGGAGATCAGCCAGTTCGCGATGCGGTTGGCCCGCTTGTCGAACTCCCGGTAGCCGACGACGAGCCCGCTCGGATCGACCACTGCGGGCCGATCCGGCGCTTGCGCGGCGCTGTTCTCCAGGTACTTCGAGAGTGTGACAAACGCGGCCATGGCGGCTCACCTAGCGCTTTTGGGCGATGAGGTTCGCTATGCCTTCGATCGTATCGAAGTAGGCGACGTTCCCCGCCTCGTGAGCGTCGAACTGGATGGTATACTTCTCCTCCAGGTGGCTGATGAGTTGAAGCAGTTTGATGGAGTCGAGAATGCCGCTCGTCCGAAGCGGCAACTGATCCGTCAGGTTGTCCCGCGACTCTCCGGGGAGAAACTCGCGCAAGATGTAATCCCGCAGGTGTTCTTTTATCTCGTTCATAGCGGCGGCTCCGTAATCGTTCGCTCTTGTCCCGACGATGCCGTGACCGGCCGTTGCCCGTCACAGCCGAGTATAACCGTTCTCACGCCGCCGTCCTTCGCGATCGCCTGCTCGATGCTGTCGAAGATGAGTCGATGCCCCAGGGCATTCGGATGATGATCCCACGGGCGGAGAATAATGTCCTCGGCGCTATGGCCTCCGAAGGCGTCCGTTGCATCGATGACGGGGAGGTGCAAGTCCGCGACGCGGCCCAGCATCTCATCGAACTGGGTTCGGAGCAAGAAGGCGGCATTGGGGTACGGCACCCTCAATACGACGAGCCGCGAACCGCGTTCCTCGATCTTCTCCTTGGCGTTGCGGAGGACGCCCTCGACAATGTCGGAATTGTAGGGCATGAGCTTGGAGTGGATTTTCCCGATCGAGTCCGAGCGCTTCAATTGCGCCTTTTCGACGACACGTCGAATGAATTCATACTTGAGATCGTCCCCGTCGCGCACCAGCCGGGCGATGTGGTCGCTCCAGTTGGACGAGAGGCTGATGAAATTCAACTCGATGATGGTCACGTCAGGGCTGAATTGCTGGGCCCGGTCCACCGCCGTCTCGAATTGCTGGGTGAGCTTGTAGCCGGGCACGGAAAAGTTGATGATCTCGTAGCGGCGGACTTGGGGACAATCTCGACGCGTGTTGAGCCACGCCTCCAGAAGCGCCTCGTAACCCTGCTCGCTTGGAATCCCCGACCCCATGGCGATCGACGAGCCGCAGAGGGCGATACGCCGCGTGTCCGGCGGTTTGGCCTGCTCGTAAGGCCCGTCGCGCAAGCCCCATGAATTCGTTTTGAGCCGGTCGCCCGTGAACGGGATATCCACGTTGGGCTGCATGTCGAATTTCAAGAAGTCCTTTCGCCATCGAATGGCGGTGGTCTTCGAGAGCACAAGCCAATCCGCCGGCGCCGGTTTGATGATGCCGAGCGTGCCCAACAAACCGCGGTTGGCCTGGGAAGTTTGTTGCGCCCCGTCGAGCAGCCCCTCGTAATAGCCGGCCGTGAGTTCGTTCTCGTCGCGCTCGCTCAACCCGGTGCGCGCCATGATCGCAAGTCCTTGCTCGAGGGCATTGGCCGGCGTGCGATTGCCCAACTTGCTCTTCAGGAAGGCGGCGACGAGAAGCACCAGGAGCGTGCCGACGGTCATGCGCAGATGGTTTTTGAAGTTCAGTTGGATCATGATGACGGCGTCCAATAGGTCAACAAATCAATCCAATCGTGAAGCGACTTGGCGTCCCACATCGACCACAAGATCGTGATGACGCTGAACGTGGCCGCCACTTTCACGACGTACGCGGCGGGATCGCGCCAGTCTTTCGGGCGCGGGGGCTCGGCCGCGGCGCGCGCGAGACGGGCCGCCTTCTGTTTCCTCGTTTCCAGCAAGACGTTGATCAGGACCAAAACCCCGAGGACGGACCAAAAGAGCGCGTCGTTCCAGGCGAGCAGAACCCGCCCCGACAGCCAATAGAATTGATACGCGTGAAAGAGCCAGGTCATGCCGAACACGATCAGCGTGGCGATGGCCGTGGCCTTGACCTCGCCCAACCGTCGAAGGCGGAAGAAGGCGGGGTAGTAAATCATCTTGACCATGAAGTCTTTCCAGTAAATGTTGATGCGTCGCCAGAAGTCCGTGAAGCTGGAGGCCAGCAGGAATCGGCGGTGCGTCTCGGGCAGGTTGAAGCCGAAGAGGTGCATCATCCCGATGATGATGTGGTACTGGCCCGACAAGCGCAAGTAAAGCAGGTACGTCAACACCATGGCCAGCACCAACCCGCCGAACGATTTCACGTCGTCCGGCGCGGGATTGGGGCGAAGGTAATAAATGAGACGATAGAGCAGCAGTTGCATCACGCCGCGAACGATCCAGCGGACGCCTTGCTGGGCCTGCGTGTGAAACTCGGTGTTGTAGTACGTGCTGCGCAGGGTCTGGTAGTCGACCACCGGAAAGAGAAGAAAATAGTAATTCGGTGGAATGAAAAAATACGTGAGATAGTCGACGAAGGTGCCTCGAGTCTGCTCTTTTCGCATATCGTAGATGTAGACGATCAGCCGGAACATGAAAAGCCCGCCTAAGACGGGCCAGAAGCCACTTAGAATCTCAGCGACGTAAACCGAAGAGGCCGAATAGTTGCGAAACGCCAGGCACGCGACGCCGATAAGCACCACGATCGAGACGCGGATCGAATAGCCGATCGGAGCATTGAGGATCGTGTAGAAGACCAGCCCCGAGCCGATCACCAAGGTGGCGACCCACGGCTTGAGCAAGAGATAGGCGCCCGCCAGCGACAAGAGAATGTAGAAAGGACGCTTCCACAGGTTTGGCAGCCAATAATGGAAGGCGAAGCCGGTGAACATCAACGCCGACAGGGCGCCGAACATCCGGCCCTCGATCTTGAAAACCCAAATGACGAACAGAATCGCCGCGAGTTGGACGGACAGCAGGAGAAACTTGCCGAGATCCCGCGTGGCATGACGCTCGATATTGTTTGCGGCAGGCGTCATGTGATCGACTTCGCTTCTCCCACACTGGTTTCCGCTGGCCGTTCCGCGCCGGTTGAGGGGGCGATTCGTCCGGACCGCGACCTGAATTCAACCCCTGCGCTTCTTCGTTCGAGCCCGTTCGTCCCGAGGGGGAGAACCGCTCAAATGTGAAATGTCTCGAAGAGAACGCCCGCTTGCAGAGGCCGTAGGATAACGTCCCTCCCAGGGCAGTGGCAAGTGAGGGCGACGGTTCACGTCAGTCTTATCGATGGAGCCGGGTTAAAGACCCATCATACTGGCGATGATATTTCGTTGAATTTCGGACGTTCCTGAGTAGAGCGTGCTGCCCACGGCGTCGCGCAGGTCGCGCTCCAATTCGCACTCCGTCATATAGCCGTATCCCCCGTAAATCTGGATGGCGTCGAGTGAGGATTTTACGAAGCAGTCCGAAAGGTAGAGCTTCGCCATCGCCGCCTCCATGACCGCCGATTTGCCCTGGTCCTTCAGCCAGCCGATGCGATAGACCAGCGGCCGGGCCGTATCGAGCCGCACCTTCATGTCCACCAGCTTGTTCGCCACCGATTGGAACTTGCCGATCGGCTTGCCGAACTGTTTCCGCATCCGGGCATACTCGGTGCACTTCTCGATCTGGCGGCGCATCGTGCCGAGGCAACTCGCCAGGATGCAGCTTCGCTCCCACTCCATCGAACAGTTGAAGACTTCCGCCCCGCGTCCCTCGCGGCCCAGCAGGTTTTCCGCCGGCACCTCGCAATTCTCAAAGACCAATTCCGCCATCGGCGACGTCCGCAACCCCATCTTCTCCAGCTTCCGGCTGACCGAGACGCCGGGGAAACTCTTTTCGATGATGAAGCCGCAGATGCCCAGAATGCCCATCTTTTCGTCCAGCGTCGCGTAGGCCACGATCGTGTCCGACACCTGGGCGTTCGTCACGAACATTTTGGTGCCGTTGAGGACGTACTTGCCGTTTTTCTTGACCGCTTTCGTCTTCATGGCGAAAACGTCGGAGCCGCTTTCCGGCTCGCTCGCCCCGTTCGCGCCGATGAGCGTGCCGTTGCACAGCCCCGGCAGATACTTCTGCTTCTGCGCCTCCGTCCCGTACAACAGGATCGGCACCGAGTTGGTCCACAAGTGCGCGTTGATTGAAAACAAGAGCCCCGCGTCCTTGCAGCCGTAACCGAGCCCCTCCATCACCGCGATCGCCGTGCTTACGTCCGCCCCGTTGCCGCCGTATTTCTCCGGCACGGGCAGCCCCTGCACGCCGAAATCCGCGCACTTCTTCCAGGACTCGCGCGAAAACTCGCCGGCGTGGTCGCGGGCGATCATATCGTCCGCCAGCGACATCTTGGCGAATTCGATCGCCGCGTTTTGCCACTGTTGTTGTTCGGGTGTCAGTGAGAAATCCATCGCCGTCGATCCTTCTCCGCTATGAAACGATCCCGCTTCACGCAAGGGCGGCAGCTGACGAAAACCCGCCTCGTGAACAATACTGATTGTACAGTCCGCGCGGTCGATCTGAAAGACGAGGCCGACATCACTTGTTGGCACGACTGCGGCCGCCCATGACGTACGGTTTGCGATAGATACATGGCTTTGCTACGATGTGTACGAAGGCGGCAATGAAACAGCGGCGGGAATCCCCAAAGGGTGCGATGATGCGATTCTCTCGAACCGAATGTCTGGTATTTGCGACGCTGTTTCTGTCCACCTCGTCATGGACACAGGCCGACAACTGGCCGTCCTTTCGCGGGCCGAACGGCAGCGGCGTCGGCGACGGAAGTCCGCCGATCGAGTGGGACGTCGAATCGGGCGAGCACATCAAGTGGAAGACGCGCATTGCCGGCCTGGGGCATTCCTCGCCGATCGTCTGGGGGGACCGCGTCTTCGTCACGACGGCCGTGAGCGCGGACAAGTCATCGGCGGAGTTCAAGACCGGCTGGCTAAACGGCACCGGCGACTCCGCGGCGGAAATCGGCCCCTGGACGTGGAAAGTCCT
>CAYMXF010000179.1:0-7024 GCA_964393935.1 uncultured Planctomycetaceae bacterium | reverse complement strand
GGACTACGGTAAAACTCACCATGAAGCCATTTCCTGCATTGTTTTTTGCCGCCCTCGCGGCCTTTTTTGTCCCGTCGCGCGTTCTTGCCGATCTGATCGTAGACTCCTGGTACTTAACTAGCGGCGTGTCCAGTTCCTCGTCGCAGGAATTCGCTTGGTCCGACGTCGTCCAGAACCCCTACCAGCAGACGCTGGTCGGAACGCTCGCGGATTCGTACACGAGTACCACACTTAACCTCGGCTGGACCGGCGACTCCGCTCACTTCGACCTCACCACCAGCCACTACGCCCAGCAACTTGAGGGCTTCACGCTCTCCGAAGGCCAAATCTACGTCACCCCCGCCGTCGATTCCATCATCACCGCCCAAGGCACATGGCAATTCGCCTGGCCGAATGCTGCGGAAGGCGATACTTACATCAGCCTCCTCGTCGCCGATGCGGTAACGTATGACGAAATCGCTCTCGACGGTGCCTACGGCGGCAACTTCGACCTCGGCCCGCCCCACGGCACCCTCAACGTCCAGGACAGCGGCCTGCTTCTGGCCGGCAGGCTGTACGAGGTCCATTACTTCACTAGGATTTACTTTCACACCCCCACGCCGCCCGGCACCTATGGCGAGGCGTCTGGCGAAATCCATTTTTCCATCGTTCCTGTCCCAGAATCCGCCACGTTGGGTTTGATGGCCTTGGCCCTGCCGATCGCGTCTCGGACGTATCGCCGTCATCGACGTACCCGATCGTAATGTGCATAGGCCGGCAGCGGACACGGCCAAGACGCGCAACCGACGCGACCTGTTCCGACCGTTGTTTGCCATGATGATCGCCTTTTCATGCTCGCCCGGCTCAGGCGAGTAGATGCTCCTACCCCCATCCTAACCCTTAACCATGTGTCCGCGCCAAAAATTCCAAAATTCTTGCTACGCGAAAACCCCATCCCGTAACGAAGCCGGAAGCATCCATGAAACCGACGGGGAGCGCACCTAAACTAGGTGCGCTACTGGTGACAGCCTAACCTTAACGGGCTGTGCCCGTAAAGCCTCAACAACGACGCGAGTATCGGCATCTCTGTATCGTTATGCGCGATTGGCGTTTACGCGCCGGATTGTCACAGCGAAAGCTGTCCAAGCGGCTTCGTCGGCCCATCACCTATGCAAGTAAGGTTGAAGCGCGAGATCGACGGGTCGATCCGATTGAGTTGGCCGAATGGGCCCGGGCCTGCGGGGTGAAGCCGCGTGACGTAGTGACGGCTATTGGCCTTTGATCCAATACCCACCGCCCTCGCCCTCCTCGCCTCCGCCCCGCTGCTCGCCCCTCACCGACGGCTCGGCCAAAGTCATCAAGTGGTTGGAAGTGCCGAACCGGGCGTCATAACGGCGGATATCCGTCACGCCGGGGAGCCGTTCCTGAAGCGGCGATTCAAACCTTAATGCGGGTGGGTTCTCTCTTCTGCGGATTCTTGCCCGGCTTCGGCCTGGCGAGCGGACAGGTTTGGGTCACGCCGCGGAAGGTCGGTGTGTAGTCCGGGAAGACAAACGACAGATTGTTATTGAGCAGCCGTTGCGAAACGACTTCCGCGAGGATGTCGCGGAAGTCGATCGTCACTTCCAAGTCGCGGCCTTCGAAGAGATTACCCGGCGCCAGACCGGGCCAGTTCGTGAGGACGCGGCCGCCGGTGATGTTGTTGCCCATAACGAACATCACGTTGCCATGACCGTGATCGGAGCCGAAGCTGCCGTTCTCCAGGAGTCGCCGGCCGAATTCGGACATCACGAGGACGGTGATATTTCGAGTCGGTCCCGAAAACATGTCGGCGTGGAAGGCGGCGAGGCCGCTACCCAGCATCGTCGCTAAGGTATGGATCGCCCCGCCCGGCGCCAAACCTTGGCTGATATGGGTGTCCCACCCACCGATGTCCACGGCGACGGCTTCAACGCCGACGTCGGCTTTGATCAGGGCAGCCGTGGATTTGAGGGAATAGCCGAAGTTGTCGTCGGGATAGACGGCGCCGCCGGCGGGCTGATAGCCGGCGAAGTCGATCTGGGCGAGGAGGTCGCTGGTGAGATGGCTGTTGAGCGCGGCAGTGCGGACCGGGTCGTCGACCAGGGCGTACATATCGTTGAGCGCCTGCTTCCGAGCGGCCAAGCTCGAGACCGCGCCCGTTAGACCGAAGTAGTCCAGGTTGGCGATCGGCAGGGACAAGGGGGCGCTGCGAAGCGATTGCTGCAGGGCGATGTCGATTCCGACGGCGCGGAGGATCGCGGACGGCGAAAGCGGCGCCGACGTGGCCAGGTGCCGTCCGAGCCAGCCGGTGGAGACGGCCGGATCGGCGGGCTTGCCGACTTCCATGAAGCGCATGGCGTCGAAATGTGAACGGCTGGGGTCCGTGGAGCCGCAGGCGTGAACCAGGAGCAGTTGTCCCGCTTGGTAGGCGGGAATCAGTGGGGCCAGCATCGGCGGGAAGCCGAACGTACCGTCAAGGTCGATGGCTTTGTTGGGGTCGGAGCTGTCCGGCCGGGGGACCGCGAGAGTGGGCCTGGCGTTGTAATAGTCATCTTCGGTGTGCGGGACGCAAAGCGTAAAGCCGTCCGCGGCGCCCCGGAGAAAGATGTTGACGATGATGTCCCGATCTGTGCAAGCGTCCTGGGCGTAGGTCACGTTCGGCAACCAAGCCGGCAGGCCCGCCGCCGCCAGGACGAGCCCTCCGCTCGCGCCGATGAATCCTCGCCGCGAGAGTTCGAGGTATTCCGCACACCCTGGGCATTTCGATGCGTTCATGACAAAACCCTGTGCGCCACGGCGCGTGACTTCCATCAATACCACTGGAACCCGGGCGAACTGATCGCCAAGCCGATGGCTTCGCGGATTCGTTCAAACGGCGGAACATCCGGCAGTAAGTAGTCCCTGATCCGCGTTATTTCCGCGGCGGCCATCGCTCCGCCGAAGAAGGCCTGGTTGATTCGATCCATGATCGTGTCCGCGGTCGTGGCCCCGCCCAAAAAGACGTTCACGTCAACGGTGACGCCGGTGATTTCGTCATGCATCAAACCCGCCGCGAAATTCCAACGCGGCAGCAACGACGCGCCCCAGACCTCCAGCGAATCGTGATAGCCGTCGGGCGTCGGCCAATGGAACGGCTCGTGCCCGTTTTCCGACAATCGGTATCGTATGGCGGACCCGCCCGCCGCCGGTTGGCTGGGGATGTTCGCGTTCAGGGCTCGTAGCGCGGATACGAAATAGTGGAACGGCCTCTTAAACTTGAGCGGCGCGGTCGCCGGATCGATGCTAGTGAACAAGGTTCTCAGCATGGCTTTGATGTCGCCGCCAGTGGCCGTGAAGGTCGCGGCGACGCTGTCGATCAAGCTTTGCGGGGGGCTGTAGCTGTAGAATCTCTTGCAAAGCTTTTTGGCGATGAACTTCGCCGTGCTCGGGTGATTGACCAGAATATCCAAGACGATCAATCCGTCATTGAATCCGCCGCCGGCCGGGATGTTATAGCCCAGGACCACTTTCGGGCCGTTGTCGTGCCAAGTCGGTCTATAGGTGAAGGCGCCTTCGTTGGGGTCACTGTCACTGACCCCCCAACCGGTCAGGCAGCGCGCCACTTCCTGAACGTCCTGTTGCGTGTAGCCGCCATCCACACCGAGGTTGTGCAGCTCCAGGAGTTCCCGCGCGTAGTTTTCGTTCGGGTTTCCCGTGATGCTGATGTAATTACCTAAATATTGCATCATCGACGCGCTTTGGGCACTGGCCGTGAGCAGATTCGGGTACATCCCCAGCGCGTTGGGGCGGATCACGTCGCGATCGTCAGGCAGCTTGAGCCAGATGTTCAGGACCGTATTGATGTCGATGTTGAAATGGTCGGTCCAGAACTCCACCATGCGCTCGAAGAGTTGACGTTTGCTGTAGACGGCCCGAAGGATCGTTGCGTCGATGAGTTGGTTACTGACGATTGGCGCAGGCGCATGCAGTAGGACATAAGAAGGCATGTTCAAGTAGAAATACGGTGAGATCCTCGCTTGCAAAGCACTATCGTCAATGGCCGTGTAGTTCAGGTGATATTCGAGGTAGCCGTAATAGCCGAGCGAATCGGCCAACAGATGCTCGGCCTCGGTGTAACCCATCGTCAGGCGATTGACGAGCCAACGGGATGGCGAAGGACGCGGCGCGGCCTGGGCCCGCGTAGACCACAAACTGGCAAGCAGTGATCCGCCCAAAAGCAGGTTGCGACGGGAGAGATTCCCTGCGCCGGCCTCCGTCTCGACCCATTGGCCGAGCTTCCGCGCTAGCAGGCGAGTTGTGCTCATGCTGATGCCCTTTCCACGCTCCCGAGGATCGGCCAGGCCGACCTAAGCTCCTGGCTGTTTACCGCTTCGAAGGTTCGTATAGCCGTCATTATCATACCCTTCGGCCGGCCAATTTTCAAAGCCCGCGAAATGGGGTGCATCCCTTTATGGCCCCTGCACGATCGCTTGCGTGAAGGCGGGGGTGTCATCGGGGTCGATGGTGTTATCGTGGTCGAAATCGCCGCCGCAAAGCTCGGCCGGAGTCGGGCTTACCTCGAAAATCAGGGCGCTGAACCGTACTACGTCCCGGCCGTCCAACAGCCCGTCGCCGGTCACATCACCCGGTCGGGTTAATGGGCAGAGATCGCAGGCATCGCCCTGACCGTCGTGGTCCGTATCGATCTGATCCGGGTTGGGCGTATTCGGGCAGTTGTCACAGCCGTTTGCCGCGCCATCGCTGTCGGCATCAATCGGGCAACCGACGCCGTCAATGTCCGCGCAGGTCGGCGTACCGGGACAGTTATCTTGGTCGTTCAGCACGCCGTCGCCATCGTCGTCGTCGGTCGAGCAACCCACGGCGTCCACCGGATCGCCGGGCGCGGTGTTGGGGCAATTGTCGTCCGGGTCCGGTACGCGGTCGCCGTCCGTGTCGGCGAAGGCCACGATCTTGAGATTGTCGTAGTAAGCCCTGTCCGATCCGCCGCCGTCGACGTTGTAGAGGTCGACATCCGCCAGGACATCCGTCGTGCCGGGCGACATTGCTCGATTGGTGACGATCAGGGCGCCGTCGAGGTAAAGGGCGGCGCGCCGCACACCGATGGCATAGTCCACATTCAACTTGAAGCTGTACCAGGCATTGCGAATGACCGTCGTGCTCGTCGTGAAGTAGACTGTGCCGTCCCACACCTGGAGTTGGCCGGTGCTGTTCACCACGACCGTAGTGACGCGCTTGGGCACCGGCGACGCGTCGTCGTACACGTCGATGCCCCACTGGAAGCTTTTGTTCGGGCTCGTGCCGTCTAGATACATATTCCAAGTGACTTGGATGACCGGGTTCGTCGCGACGGGCACCAAGTAATTGAGCGGCTTCCAGAACCAGTCGGTCGTGGTCGTCACGGAGGCGTCAAGCAGAGCGGCGCGCGAACCGGTGTGCGCGAGCGTGCTTTGCACGATGCCGCGGCCGGTCGTCGGTGGGTCGTTCGTCGAGGTCCAGGCGTTTTGACCGAGGAGGTTGCCGTCGGCGAACGGCGGCGCTTCGATGCTCTCAAAGCCCGTTTGGTAAACCGTGATCTGGGCCTGGACCGACAGGCAGGGAATCAGCAGATATACCAGGCCGACCCAAAAAAGAAAACGCATAAGAGCCTGCCCTCCGGTTTTGTGGCACCGGCTTCCAGCCGGTGGAGGACCGGTCACCGGCTTGAAGCCGGTACCACATTCACGGGCTCGGGGTGCTAGGGGTCCGGGCGGTCTATTTGTGTGGAGTGACGCCGAAACGGACGGTTGTCTTCTTTCACCCGTGTTATCCATCATACCGTCGTGACCGGAGCCGATCAAGAAATCAGGGGTGTGGCGCGGCTTCGATAATGGTTTTTTGACGACATTACCGGTCAGAGATTTAAGGAGAGAGTTCCAAAAAATGCCGTGTAGTGTGCTTTGGCACAGCACCAAGAGCAAGTGGGGAGAAATTTCAAAGCGCGTGTGCCGGTGGGGGCATGTCGCTGTGGATCTTCTGCTGCTGCGACTGCTCGCCGTCGTAGGAGAAGAGGACCATTTCGTCATTAATCATCGCTTGCAAGTGCACCGGTCTTCGCCAGATGCGTTGCACGTTCTTGAGCGTCTCGACGGCGTACTTGATGTCCAGATCGACGCCGTTGTGCTTGTGGCCCAGGTAGAGTTCGCCGCGGTTGGCGTAGTTGCCGTCCAGCACGTAGAGGTAGGGCTGGCCGTGGTTGGTGAGCATGAAGAGGAGCTGGGCCTTGATCTTGTCGAAGTCGCGGTTGACCACGACCATCCGTCGCGTCGACGGATCGTAGCGGTAGTGGTACATCTTGAAGCGATCGACGAACTCGGGGGTGAGGAACTCGTCGATGAAGGTCACGTCGTTGTAGATGCGGCGGACCTCGAAGATTTTCTCCAGGCCATGGCCGAGTTTTTTATCCCATTTGCGCTGCGCCTCCATGGACCGGCATTCGTCGTAGTCCTTGCCGAAGCGGCCTTTGTTCCAGCGGTCCTCGATGTCGCGGAAGAGTTCGACGCCGATCTTGTAGGGGTTCACTTGGCCCGGGGACATCGCGACGGTGCCGCTGTGGTGGTCGGCGTAGGTGATGATCTCGTCGTCGGCGAGGATCTTGGTGGTCATCAGGCGGCTGTGCCAGAAGGTGGCCCATCCTTCGTTCATGATTTTGGTTTGGCCCTGCGGGGCGTAATAGTAGGCCTCCTCGCGGAGGATGGAGAGGATGTCCGCCTCCCAGTCATCGAGCGGGGCGTGTTCGAGGAGGAATTTCAGCACGTCTCGGAGCGGTTGCCGGGGCAGGACGCTCTTTTTCTTTTCATGCTGGGCGAGCAGGTTTTTTCGCTGCCGGCGGGCCGCCGCGGGGGGGTTGATCCACGTCTCCATGTAGGGCTTGCTCTTGTAGCGCACGATGTCGCCTTCGATCTGACGCTCGGGGGACATCGTCGTGGGCGCCGCGTCGGCCTCGTCCCGCTGCATGAACATCGCGTGGGGGTCGATGAGGTTGTCC
>CAYMXF010000178.1:0-7050 GCA_964393935.1 uncultured Planctomycetaceae bacterium | reverse complement strand
AAGGAACGGGATTGCTATCGGCGGTCCTTCAATCCGGTGGTAAGGGGGATTCGAGGGCTGTGAGATGGCATAATGACCCTCGATTCGGGTAGATTCTTTCGATTTCACAAGTTATCAACAGTGCTGGAAATGCACTTTTTGAGGGCGAAACTCGCAAGGCCTGTTGGCACCGCGCTAATCATCCCAACCCACAATGCGCAAATCTTGCGCATCGAGCAAGTTGCGCGTTTCTAAAACGGCTCCAAACCATTGATTTTTCCCGTACCAATGGGAGTCTTAAACGCGGTCGGAATACGATGTTGCGATTCCAAGTGCCCAAAAACGGCCGATTTGACAGCGCCAAACGGCCGTGCTAGGTTCCCTCGCGCTTGTCCGGGGTGTGGGGCGCGTAAGACTCGATCTTTGAGAGCCTTCAATGCGGAGCCGATATACCGTCGTGCGCGCAGGTCCCTTATTGCCGCTGAAACGGACAATCCCTCCCCGCCCGGCGCGGATCAGAGGCTAACAAACAAGAGGATCAATGGCGAAAAAGGCTGCCACCGCTAAAAAAACGGCGAAGTTGGCTCCCGCTCCGGCCGCAGGTGGTCGGTCACTGGTTATCGTCGAGTCGCCGGCGAAGGCCAAGACGATCAACAAGTACCTCGGCAATCGCTTCGTGGTGAGAGCCTGTAAAGGGCACGTCCGAGATCTTCCGCCGCATCGCTACGGAATCGATCCGGGCCGTAACTTCGAGCCTTCGTACGAGATCCTCCCCAGCCATCAGAAGACCGTCGCCGAGTTGAAAAAGCTGGCGGACGAGGCGGAGACCGTTTATCTGGCGACCGACTTGGACCGCGAGGGGGAAGCGATCGCGTGGCACTTGGCGACGGCGCTGGAGCTGCCGCCGAAGAAAACCCAGCGCGTCGTTTTCAACGAGATTACAAAGTCGGCGATCACCGAAGCCTTCAATCACCCGCACACGATCGACATGGACAAGGTCAACGCGCAGCAGGCGCGGCGGATTCTTGACCGGATCGTCGGTTATGAGCTTTCGCCGCTTCTATGGAAGAAGATCGCCAAGGGGCTGTCGGCGGGCCGCGTGCAATCGGTCGCCGTACGGTTGATTGTCGAACGTGAAACAGCGATACGAAATTTTCAACCCGACGAATACTGGGCGATCAATCCGGTTTTCTCAGCCGATCCGCCCAAAGCATCGTCGCAAGAAAAGGAATGGTCCTCGTTTCTGACGGACCAGGCGAATGCGCCCGACGGACAGTCGGCGGAGGCGAAGTCGAATTGGTTAGGGCAACAGGGTTGCTTCCGGGCTGAGCTTGTGGAAATCCCCGAGGGGCAGTCCTTTCGCCCGATGGGCAAGGTGGAAAAGAAGAAGGACGGAAGCTTCACATTCCAAAGCGCGGTGGAGGAGGCGACCATGGCAGCGGAGCTTTTGGGTTGCCGCGTAACGGAAACATCTCTGGAGGATCGGAAGGAATATCCACACTTTCATCAGAAGAACATCACACTTTCCGGGGAGATTGACCACGGCGGTCGGGCGCCGACGTTCGTCGTGAAGAGCCTGGAGACGAAGCGGCGGACGACCAAGCCATCCGGACCGTTCACCACGGCGGCCCTCCAACAGGCAGCGGCGAACCAAATTCGCTTCTCGGCCACAAAGACGATGAAGACCGCGCAGGCCCTCTACGAAGGAATCGACCTTAAGGACGGGCAAGGGCCGGTCGGTCTGATCACCTACATGCGAACCGACTCGACGAATCTCTCGGGCGAGTCGATTCACGCCGTCCGGCAATATATCGAGACTTCATACGGCGCAAAATATGTGCCTGAACAGCCGAATCGCTATGGCAGCGCCGAGCGTGCCCAAGAAGCCCACGAGGCGATACGACCAACGGATGTCACGCGGACGCCGGACTCGCTCCGCGGGCATCTCAACGACGACCAATTCAAGTTGTATACGTTGATCTGGAACCGGTTCGTGGCCTGCCAGATGCTCCCGGCGGAGTGGGACACGACGACCGTGCAGATCGCGGCGAAAACGACCGGCGGTACGGCGATCATGAAGGCGACGGGTCGCGTTCTGGTTTTCGACGGCTTCTACAAGGTCATGGGCGTGCCGGAAGGCGACCCGCTACTGCCGCCGCTGAAAGAAGGCCAAGCGGTTGCGCCGCTGGAGATGACGCCCGCGCAAAAGTACACGACACCGCCGCCGCGCTTCGGCGAAGCGTCGCTGGTGAAGGAACTGGAGGCCCAGGGCATCGGCCGGCCGAGCACCTACGCCTCAATCATCGATACGATTCAATCGCGCGGGTACGTCGAGCAGATGGATCGACGGTTTCACCCGACGTCACGCGGCGAAATCGTCATACAGAAGTTAGTGCAGCATTTCCCGAAAGTCCTCGACGTGCAGTTCACGAACTTCATGGAGGGCGAACTCGACAAGATCGAGGAGGCGCATCTCGACTGGGTCCACGTCCTGCACGAGTTCTACGACCCCTTCAAGGAATCGCTGGCCAAAGCGCATGAAGAGATGGACACGGTCCGCGCGGAGCCGAGCGAGTACGTCTGCGAACAATGCGGCAAGCCGATGGTCTATCGCCTGGGTAAGAACGGGCGGTTTCTGTCGTGTACCGGCTATCCCGAGTGCATGAACACGAAGAACGTGGACCGCGAAGGCAAGGTGATCGAGCCGGTCCTGGGCGCGGAGCCGTGCGAACTGTGCGGAAAATCGATGGTCATGCGTAACAGCCGGCGCGGGCCGTTCCTGGGTTGCACGGGATACCCAGAGTGCACTAACACCAAGCCCTGCGATGAAAAAGGCGTAGCGCTCAAGAAAATACAGGCCGAGGATATCAAGCAGGAATGTCCCGAGTGCCGTGCGCCGATGAGCGTGAAGTTCGCGAAGGGGCGGTCCTTCCTCGGTTGCTCGCGCTATCCCGAGTGCAAGGCGACGGCGCAAATGCCCGAGGGCGTGTATGTGGAGAAGCCCAAGCCGGAGCAGGCCGGCGTCCGCTGCGACAAGTGCGGCCGGCCGATGGTCATTCGCAAAAGCCGGCGCGGGCCGTTCCTGTCGTGTACCGGGTTTCCTCGATGCCGCAACGCGATGTCGATGGACAAGCTCGAACACCTGCGCGAGCGCGAGGCGGCGGGCGAGATTCCCGATGCACCGGTCGAGGTCGCGGGGGCGAACGGCCGAGGACGTAACGGCGCGAAGGTCCGCGGCAAGGTGAAGCGGCTTTCCAAGGAAGAGATCACGGCGCTGGGTGCGCCGCCTTCGGGCTTTGCCTGGACGCTCACGGGCCGGCCGGTCGTCGAGAAGTGGCCGAAGGATTCGCTGAAATGCTTCTCGTGCAGTGGCGAGATGACGCTTCGCAACGGTCGTTTCGGGCCGTTCTATAGTTGCCTCAAGTGCAAGGCCGTCTCCAATCTGCGCGGCGAGGCGAAGAAGAAGGCCGAAGAACTCATGCCGGCCGAACCCAAGCCCAAACCGATCAAGACGGACCTGAAGTGCCCCGAGTGCGGGGCCAAGATGCTGCTACGTATGGGGCGGACGGGACGTTTCCTCGCTTGCAGCGCCTATCCCAAGTGCAAAAAGACGATGGAAGCGCCGCCGGGGCTCTTGCGCGAAGTGGGAGAACTCGCGACGGCCGGGGCCTGATCGCGCCATTCGACAAATCAATCCACTTTTCGATATAACCTTGTCCGGGAGGCCTACACGAAATGTCCCTGGACGCGGATCGCCTGCGCTTGACTCACTTGATCAACGGCGGCGCGAGGTTCATCTTCGCGCCGACCCACGAGGAAGATGAAGTCCTCTCGTTGATCCGCGATTACGCCGTCCGGAACCCGATCGATCTATGGGTTTGGACGGTCGTGGACGGTCTGCGCGACGGGCTGGTTTCCGATCAGCCGCCGATCCCCGATACGACCAGCGCGGCCGCCGCCTTGTACTATCTGAAAAAAAACGGCAAGAAAGGCATTGCCGTGATGTTGGACCTCATCTCGTATTTTCGCGACGAGCGGACCCTGCGCGTCGCCCGCGATCTCTTGCCCGCGTTGGCCAAGACCGAGAGCACGCTGATCCTGATCGATCATCAGGATGAGCTGACGCCCGTTCTGGCGGCGGAGGCAGCGCGGTTTGAACTTTCCCTGCCGGACGAGGAGCAGATCGAATCCATCGTGAAGCAGACGCTCCAGCGACACCATCGAATCAAACCCATTCAAGTCGACATGCGCCGGGGCGACTACACGGCGATCGTCCGTAACTTGCGAGGACTTTCTTGTCGGCAGATCGTTCGAATTATTGAGGAATCCATCGCGGAGGATCACCGGTTCGACGCGGCGGACCTTCAGACGGTCCTGGCGCGGAAGCGTGAGGCGATTTCCGCCGAGGGGCTTCTCATCTTCGTCGAGACGCCGGTCGACATGAGCGAGGTCGCCGGCATGAGAAGATTGAAGCGCTGGCTGAAACAACGACAGGGCGTCATGTCCTCGGACGCCGCACGATGGGGCCTCTCGCCGCCGCGCGGCGTGCTTCTGTTGGGCGTGCAGGGGGCGGGTAAGAGCTATTGCGCCAAGGCGATCGCCACGGCCTGGCAGCGGCCGCTCCTGCGCGTGGACGTCGGCGCGTTATATGACAAATACATCGGCGAATCCGAACGCCGGCTCCGCGACGCGCTTCGGCAGGCGGAGGCCATGGCGCCGATCATCCTGTGGATCGACGAGATCGAAAAAGGCTTCGCGTCCGCGGCCAGCCGCAGCACCGATGGCGGCCTGTCGCAGCGAATGTTCGGCGAGCTATTGACGTGGATGCAGGAACACCGCGCGCCGGTTTTCGTCGTTGCCACGGCCAACGACATCGAGGCCCTCCCGCCGGAACTGCTTCGCAAGGGGCGGTTCGACGAGATCTTCTTCGTGGACCTGCCGGACGACGAAACTCGGCAGGAGCTGTGGAACATCCACCTGCGTAAGCGCAAACGCGACCCGGCGGCGTACGATCTGAAGACGTTGGTGTCGGCCTCGCAGGGCTACAGCGGCGCGGAGATCGAGCAAGCTGTCATCTCGGCCTTGTACAACGCCTTCGAAGCGAAGCGCGAGTTGTCGAACGACGATCTCATGCGAGTCCTGAAGGAGTCTCCGCCGCTATCCGTGACCTTGGCGGAGAGGGTCCAGGCCCTGCGCGCCTGGGCGGTCGGGCGATGCGTCCCGGCGGATGAATAACGGCGGAGCGTCGCTGCGATTCTCGCGTTCCGTTATCATTTTTCACCGTGATCGTTCTCGATTCAACCCGCGCGGTGATGGAAAAGGCCCGGCTCGTCTCGATCGACGAAGCGGCGATCGAGCGATGGGCGCGCGAAACGCCGCAGGAGGCGCTCAAGCCAAGCGGGCACGAACTAATCGGCCAGCTATCTGGCTCGCAGGAGGCTCTGGCGAATCTCGTCCTGCTGATCGATGCCCTGAACTTTTGCTTTTGGTCGGCGAATCCGATCCGCTTCGAGTGGCGCGGCAAGACCTACGAGCGCTACGAGGCAATGTTCGTCTCTCTCATGCTCGCGGCGCGCTACGAACCGAGATGGTGCGACGCCGAGTATTGGGTGAGCATCCCGAGCGATGAGCTGCGCGACACGCTGACCGGCAAGGGCGAGCTGCTTTTGCTCGACGAGCGCGAGCGGATCGTCCGCGAGACGGGCCGAATCCTCCTCGAACGCTTCGACGGGCAGTTCATCCACGCGATCGAATCCGTCTCCGGCCGGGCATGGCCCCTCGCCGTGCTGCTCATGACGGAGTTCGACTCGTTTCGAGATGTCGCCACTTATCATGGGCAGGTTGTCTATTTCATGAAGCGGGCGCAGATTTGTCCGCTCGACATCGCCGCCTGTTGGCAGGCACACGGGCATCCCGGCTTGTCGGGGCTGGAGGAATTGACGGCCTTCGCGGATTACCGCGTGCCGCAGGCGTTACGGCATCTGGGGATTCTGAAACTGGAGACCGCGCTGGCCGAGTCGATCGATCGGGAAGAGGAAATCGCCGCCGGCAGCGACGCGGAAATTGAGATTCGAGCGGCTACCCTCCAGGCAGTCGATAAAATGGTAAAGTCCCTTGGGAGAACCAATAAGCGAGCCTGCGCGTGGGAAATCGATTGGTATCTGTGGGGCCTGGCACGGTCCGGCTCGGTGCGGGCGAAACATCATCGCACGCGGACCGTTTACTATTAACTGTGGGCAGGGGATAGTGGTCAGTGCATGAAGTTGAAGGAGTTAGATTTGTGACAATAGCAGGGACGCGGATGATGGCGACTTGGATGCGAAGATGCAGCGCGCTGGCGTCGATGGCCTGGCTGGGCGCGGCGGGCTGCGCGAAGCCGCACGTCGATTTGCCGAGCGGAGTTTCCATCGAAGGCTATGAGACGGCGACGAAGCGGATCAACGCGGACCCGATCGCTTACCTGAACGAATGCCTGACCGAGACGCAAAAACTGAAATCCTTCACCCTGCTCTTTCAGCGGCAGGAGCGGCTGGGGCTCATCCCGCAACTCAAGGACCAGGAAAACATCCGCGCCGAATACCGCGACGAGCCGTTCAGCGTGAAGTTCACCTGGCTGGATGAGGACAGCGAGTATCGCCAGTGCGTATTCGTCAAAGGAAAGAACAAGGATCAAGTGCTCCTTGTCCCTCGGAACGGCGTGCTCGGTCAGCCTCCGGCGGTGCAAAAGTATCCCGTCGAATTCGCCGTGTTCTTCCAAAAAGCGCGGAATCCCATCACGGACTTCGGCCCGCGACGGATGATGGAGCGCATCCTGGACCGGATCGAGAAGGCCCGGAAGCTTGGTGCTGTCGCGATCAAGCTGGCCGGCGCGGCGGAGATCGGCCCGGAAAAAGAGCCGTGCTTTCACCTGGAGTTGAGATATCCGCCGAAGGATCCCTACGCGTGCAAGCTTCAGGACTTGTACATCAGCATCGCGACGCATCTACCCGTGGCTACGTATTTGTGGCTGCCGCGCAAGGAGGAGCGGACGGAGGCCACGCTGGACGGGATGTACTCGTATAGCGGCGTGAA
>CAYMXF010000177.1:1064-7093 GCA_964393935.1 uncultured Planctomycetaceae bacterium | reverse complement strand
GAAAAATCGGGACGTCGAAATCTCAGGCCAAGGGGCGGAAGAACGGCAGGGGCGTGGGGTTGAAAGTAGCGACCGGGCAAGGGGTTAGGGCCTCCGAGACTCTCTAGCGACGATTGGTTGTTGCTTGGGTTGGAGACGAGCTACCAACGTGATACGATCAAACCTCCTGTGTAACGGTTGGGCCGGAGAGAGCACGGCAATGAAACGTAAATCACGTAAAGCGCGAAAGCGGGCGTCGCGACAGGCCGCGACAGCATGGAGAAAAGTATTTAGAGACCCGATCCATGACCTGATATCGCTCGGCCCAGAGGACAGGTTCGTTCTTGACCTAATTGATACGAAGGAATTCCAAAGACTTCGCAGAATCCGACAACTCGGCTTGGCGCACCTCGTCTACCCGGGGGCAGAGCATTCGCGATTTGTCCATAGCCTCGGCGTGTTTAACTTCGCTCGCAGAATGATAAACAGATTACTCGAACGACACTCCGGACAGCGGCACATCGTCAGGGCTCTTCGAGAGAATCGAAACATTATCAAGGCAGCGGCCCTACTTCACGACTTGGGCCACGGGCCATTTTCACATGTCTACGAGAGAGTTTTTTCAGATACCAATCAGCCAAAACACGAACGTTGGAGTTGTGATATTATTGCCGACGCATCAACAGAAATTAACGAAAGGCTAAGGGCCCACAAGATCCCTGTCGGACAGGTCTTGGGCCTAATCTGGGGTGGTACAAGTAAGCTTTACAGCGCGGGAAAAAGGCCTGAGCCATTTCTAAAAGACATCGTTAGCAGTCAGCTCGATGCCGACCGCATGGATTTTCTTTTGCGGGATAGCGCTTCTACGGGATCAAAGTACGGCTGCTTCGACCAAGAGTGGATTCTAAACTCGCTCGCGATAGGTGAAGTGCTTGCCCCGAGAGGTCGACTCAAAAAGTTGTGCCTGGATCGGAGCAAAGGCATGGGAGCGATTCAGGAGTTCCTTATTGCCCGAATGCTGATGACTCATCACGTTTACGGGCACAAGACGACTCGGGCTTATGAAAGCGAATTGTTGATGACGCTGAGGCTGGCTGCAAAGCTTTGCGACAAGTTGCCAAGTGACACGCCAAGCGCGGTAGTAAGTATGTTAAGCAAGAAAGGAAAGGTCACCGTAAAAGAGTACCTGCTCCTAGATGACGAAATCGCGTCATGGGCGCTGAGGCGATGGGCTGCATGGCAGCCACTGAAAGGCAAATCGGAATCCCCCAATATGCTTGCGCTAAAGCGTCACGCCCTCAAAATTGTACGGCGACAACAGCCGTGGCAAACAGTCGAAATTTTGAGCGAAGAGAACTTCGCGGCCGCAACTCTTTTGGTCCGCGATCTGAGGGAATCGGACAATCCGCTTTACTTCGAATGTTCAATAGATGATGGCAACTTCCTTCCCTACAAGAACTTACTGTTCAGGACCCAAGATGTTAGATCGGAAGGAGACGAAGAAGAGCTATTTTATCGGACGCTGGATGGGATATACTTAATCGATAGACATGGTAATACTGTTAGCTTGGAGAAATCGGGTTCGGACCCGATTCTGGAAGCGCTGGCCAAACAAACGGTTCGTTATCGATTTTACTTTGACAGAGCCAAAAAGAAAACCTTCACGAAGTTGTTGAAAAACTGCGGAGTTGTGTTAGGATAATGTTAGGTACAGGGAGGTGACTCATGAGCGATGAAAGGGCGACGTTAGTTGCCAAGCTTGTTGGTGTGTTGGGCGAAGTCAACGGGCGCAAACGGCTTCAAAAAATTGTTCACCTTTTGCAAGTGCGCGGTTATCGAGAGTTCTCCCATTCGTTTGATCTTCATTATTACGGGCCTTATTCTCGAGAATTGGCGGGGGAGATCGACTTTCTGTGCAAGGCAAACGTTCTAAGGCAAACTAAATCTGGCGACGCTTTTCAATACAAGGTCAATGACGCGTGGCGAGACAGGATTCAAGGCGGCGGACAGGCTTCGAAACCGGAACGTTGGTTCAAGCTCTCAAAAGAACTAAATAGGGAAGATGTTGGTCTCTTGGAAGCCGTTTCCACAATCGCGTTTCTAAGTAAGGTTGAACATCATAAAGGTCCTCGTCTACAAACACAGTTCCGCCGCCTCAAGCCGAACCTCAAATCGTATTATCCGCACGCCGTCAGGTTTGCTAAGCAGTATCAACTTTGCGGAGTAGATTGAAAAGTTTTCGATCTCACCTGGCGAGTGGACCGCGAGCGGAAGGACGCGAGTAATGCCAAGTCCCCACGGTGAATCACCGGGGGCTAAAATGGGGGGCGGTTCGGAAATCCTCCGCCCCTGCCGGGGCGGGAATGACTTTTTTCTCTCGTTGTCCAGGGGTTCCGGTCGCCACGGCAACCTCCACCCCTGGCTACAGCCCGTCGCCCCGATGGGGCGAAGAGGAGAGCAAATTCGTCCGCCACGGAGGGACGGACGCTACCGACGTCGGGCGGGTTTTCGGCGGGGCTTGCGGCGGGGGGGGTAGGGGTTCTCTGGTTCCCAGGCATAAATGCCTGGGCTAATGGCCCTGTGGGGAAGCCCCGTGAACGGGGCTATGAGGATTAATCACCCGCCACGGCGGGTGCCACATACACCGGCTGAGAGCCGGTGCCACAACATTCTTCACTGGCTTGAAACGGGGGCCGCTGGTTGATCAACCCTCACCCCAGCCCTCTCCCTTGATAGGGAGAGGGGGGGCGTGCCGCATTTTTCCTCGTACCAGCGGATGGTGGCGGGGATGCCTTCCTTGTAGCCGACGGTTGAGTTCCAGCCGAGTTCGCGGCGGGCTTTTTCCGCCGTGAAAAACGTGTCGCGGCCCATGAGCCAGACGGCGTAGCGCGTGACCAGCGGGGGCTTTTTCGTTTTGAACAGGTGACCGACGCACTCCAGCACGAAGGCGGCGCGGTAGGCGACTTTGAAGGGGACGCGCTTGGTGACCGGGGGCTCGCCGATGGCCTTGGCGATGAGGTCGAAGTATTCGCGCTGGGTGAGCTGACCGTCGTTGGAGCAGTTGTAGGCCTGGCCGACGGCGGCGGGGTTGTCGGCGGCCAGAATGCAGGCTTCGGCGACGTTGCCGGCGTAGACGACGTTGAGGCGGTTGTCGCCGCTGCCGAGCAGCTTGGCCTTTCGATTCCGGATCATCGTGACGAGACGACCGATGGTCGCGCGGTCGCGCGGGCCATAGAGCCAGCTCGGGCGGATGACGGTGTACTTTACTTTGCTGCCGGCGCGGACGCGACGCCAGAGTTCGTCTTCGACGACGACCTTGGCGCGGGTGTAGTAGGACCACTTGAAGAGCTTTTGGCCGAGGGGCGCGGTCTCATCGACGACGAGACCGGGGCGGTTGAGGTGGCCGTAGACGCTGATGGAGGAGAGGTGGATGAAGCGCGGGACGGCGGCGGCCTCGGCGGCGTCGATGAGGTTGCGCGAGCCGTCGATGGTGATCCGCACGAAGTCTTCCCAGGGACCCCAGTCGCCGACGCGGGCGGCGGCGTGGTAGATGCACTGGATGCCCTGGCAGGCGCGGGCGATCGACGGCGGGTCGGAGAGGTCGCCTTCGACGAGTTCGACGCCTTGGGCCTTGAGCCAGGCGGTGTCGGCGCCGGGGCGGACGAGGGCGCGGACGGGCCGGCCGCGTTTGCGGAGTTGTTCGACGATGTGGCTGCCGAGAAGGCCGGTTCCGCCGGTGACGAGGTTCATTCGGTTGGGGGCTCCATGTGCGTGTTTGATTGCTAGGTAGGGAGGAAAACGTAGGTGCTGGGGGGGGCGGCGTCAAGCGTGGAGTGGGGACAGGATTGACAAGATGGACATGATTAGGAAAGAGACGGCGGGCTTCATGCAAAGCGAAGCGTGAGCGGGCGGGGTGAGGATTCGCCGAGGTGTTGGGCGATGAGGGCGGGGTAGCTGTGGGTGATGGACGATTGGTCCGCCAGACCGAGCGCGGCGAGGGCGGCGCGGATCGCGGCGTCGCCGGGGCCTTCGACTTCGACGTAGAGGCCGAGTTGCGGGAGTTCGTCGAGTTCGATTTTGCAGGGGCCGAGGGTCCAGGATTCGCGGCGCTTTTCGTAGATGAGCCAGGGGGTGTAGCCGAGGGCTTCGAGGAGGCGCGACATGCCGTCGGCGTCGGAGATTTCGAGTTCGATTTCTTCGCGGCGCTTGAAGGCGGATTTTTCCCGCCGCAGCGGATCTTCGACCTGCGGGCCTTTGAAGGTGAAGATCGCGGGGGGCGCTGGCGCGTCGGCAGCGAGGGGCGTCGCACTGCGGACGCGGAGACCGCAGCGGGCGCGGAAGATCGCCTGATCGGCATTGTCAAAAAGGCGGTTGGTTTCGAGGACGCGGCCGTGGGGTGCTGCGCCTGCGGCGCGGAGTTTTTCGCGCAGGGGGTCGTGCGAGGCGACAGCGATTTTGGATTCGAGTTCGAGGGACATGGGTGCGGGGATTGTAACCGATGGCGGCGGCTACTCGGGTGTGGCGCGGAATTGGTGCAGCCGGGCGCGGAGGTCGGCGGGAAGCTGCGATTCGAGTTCGGGGGTGATCATGTCTAGTTCGAGCATGTCTTGGAGGTGTACTTTGTCCTTGAGGCGAAAAGCGGTGAGCTTCATGGTGAGTAGAGGCAGCAGGTCGATGACAGTGAAACCGTCTTCGGCGCGGTTGGTTTTTGATAGGTCGGGGGCGGGATTGACGTCGTAAGGGCGGACTTTTTCGCCTGCGAAGATGATGTGGACGCCGCGGCGCACGCGGGGGTTTATCTTTTCGACGAAGACGGGAATGCCCTGGACATCCGCAAATTCAAACCCGACTTCGTCCAGCGCCGCGGTCGCCTTCGGCAGGTCTTCGCGTTGCAGGAGGATGTCGACGTCGACGGTGTTGCGGACGGCGTCTTCATCGACGCGCGCGACCCAGACGGCGACGGCGTTGCCGCCGATGACGGCGTAGCGGACGCCGTGGCGCTCGAGGGCCGCAGTGGATCTGAGAAGCCGCTCGCGAACTTTCTCGACGGCCATCAGGGCTCGTTCCAATGAGAGACCGGTCATTACACGTATTATAACAACCGGCGACGCTTTCGACCCATTATTTCACGACGAGGTTCAGCATCCGCCCGGGGACGTAGATGGTTTTGGCTATCGTCGCCGTGCCGATGCGTTCGGCGACTTTCGGCGTGGCCAGCGCGGCGGATTTGACGCTGGCTTCGTCGGCGGTTTTGGCGATGGTCAGGCGGGCGACGATTTTGCCGTTTACTTGCACGGGGATTTCGACTTGGTCGTCCTCGACGAGCGAGGCGTCGAAGGCGGGCCAGGGCTCGTAGGCGAGGCTGGTTTTCCACGCGGGGCCGCGGAGGCGCTGCCAGAGTTCTTCGGCCAGGTGTGGAGCGAAGGGGGCGAGGATGAGCACGAACCGCTCGGCTTGATTCTGCCGGAGCGTCTTCGTGCGGTAGACTTCGTTGACGAACTCCATCATCGCGCTGATCGCGGTGTTGAAGGCGAGGCGCTCAATGTCTTCGCCGACTTTTTTGATGGTCTTATGCAGCAGGAGTTCGAGAGCGTCCGCACCCGTCGCTTGCGCTCCGGGCTCGGATCGGAGAAATGCCGACGGGTTGCCGGTTTCTTCGTTAACGAGCATGCGCCAGACGCGTTGGAGGAAGCGGAAGACGCCGGGGACGTCGCGCGGGTTCCAGGGTTTGCTCGCTTCGAGCGGGCCCATGAACATTTCGTAGAGGCGGAGCGTGTCGGCGCCGTATTCGTTGACGACCTCCTCGGGGTTGATGACGTTCTTCAGGCTCTTGGACATTTTTTCAACGGCCGCGGAGAGTTTTTCGCAGCCATCTTTGAGAGTCGCCGAGCCGTCTTCGCGGAAGTCGATCTCTTCGTAACCGTGGTAGGTTCCGCGACCGTCGCGGTAGGCGAAGGCGCGGATCATGCCTTGGTTGAAGAGGCGGCCGAAGGGCTCAAGCGTCGAGACGTGGCCGAGGTCGTAGAGGACCTTGTGCCAAAAACGGGCGT
>CAYMXF010000177.1:0-1054 GCA_964393935.1 uncultured Planctomycetaceae bacterium | reverse complement strand
TTGTCGTCGCCCAGCACCGTGCCCTGATGGACCAGCTTCAGGAAGGGTTCAGGCGTGCTCACGACCCCGATGTCGTAGAGCACCTTGTGCCAGAAGCGGGCGTAGAGCAGGTGGAGCACGGCGTGCTCGGCGCCGCCCATGTACATGTCGATGCCGCCGACATGGGGGCGACCGTCCTTGCGCTTCGAGAGCATCCAATATTGCTCGGCTTCCTTGGAGACGAGGCGCGACGCGTTCCAGGGGTCGCAGAAGCGGAGGTAGTACCAGCAGGAGCCGGCCCATTGGGGCATGGTGTTGAGTTCGCGCTTGTAGGTCTTGCCGTTGCGGGTGACGGTCGCCCATTCTTTTGCGCGGCCGAGCGGGGGCGGAGGCATTTCGTCGCTGCCTTCGTCGACGACGGTGGGGCGGAAGTCGTCGATCTCGGGGAGCGTCAGCGGGAGTTCGCTTTCGTCGAGCGCGACGATCTCGCCGTCGGCGCCGTGGAGGATGGGGAAGGGCTCGCCCCAGTAGCGCTGGCGGGAAAACAGCCAGTCGCGGAGCTTGTATTGAACGGTCCCTTTGCCGAGCTTTTTTTCTTCAAGCCAAGCGATGGTTTTCTTTTTTGCGTCGGCGACGTGCAGGCCGTTTAGGAAGGCGCTGTTCATCGCCGGGCCGTCGCCGAGATATGCCTCGCCATCAAAACCGGGCGGGGGCTGGACCGTGCGGATGATCGGTAGGTCGAAAACCTTGGCGAAATCCCAGTCGCGTTGGTCCTGGCCGGGCACGGCCATGATCGCGCCGGTGCCGTAGGACATCAGGACGTAGTCGGCAATCCAGATGGGGATTTTTTCGTCGTTGACGGGGTTGATCGCGTGCGCGCCGGTGAAGACGCCGGTCTTTTCCTTTGCATCGGCGGTGCGGGATAGTTCGCTTCGCGCGGCGGCGGACCGGCAGTATGCGTCTACGGCGGCGCGTTGGTCCGGCGTTGTGATCTTCGACACCAGCGGATGCTCGGGGGCGAGGACCATGTAGGTTGCGCCGAAGAGGGTGTCGGGGCGGGTGGTGAAGATCTCGA
>CAYMXF010000176.1:0-7118 GCA_964393935.1 uncultured Planctomycetaceae bacterium | reverse complement strand
ACCGGCGGCGTGGACCGCGAACGGAATGACAAAGACGCCGGCGTCCGCGCGGGTGAGCAAGGCCAGCCCGAGCAGCGCGGATGTTCCGGCAAGCAGCGACCATCGTGCCCCGGTCCGCGGCGTTTCAAGCGAGAGCAGATAGAGAAGCAGCGCGGCGAGGAGCAGGGTCACGACCAGCGTTTCGCAGAGCACGACGGATTGGAGATGGCGGTAAGGGGCGTAGAGCGCGGCGATCAGGCCCGCGACCAGACCGGCCGATGGGCCGGCGATCCGGCGAGCGATGACGGCGATCATGAGGGTCGATGCGGCGGCGAGGCACGTCTGAATCAGCGCGACGCCGGATGGCAGAAGTTCGCGGCCCTGCCGGCGGTCGATCGCGGCGATCATCGCGGGATAGAGCGGCATGCGTTTGGCGTAGTCGCTGCTCGGCAACCGCAGTTTGCCGTGATCGGAGAAGCTCACGCCGAGGGCGAGGTATTCTTTTTCATCGTTAGAGGGTTCGACGAGGGGTGGAAAAGAAAAGACGAAGGCGTGACTGGCGAACGCGACGACGAGGACGGGAATGAGCCAGCGGCTCATATTCCCGGCTGCCGAGGGAGGCGCCGGCGGCGCATCATGGGTGAGCGCGGACATCCAGCGCCTTTTGCAGGGCCTCGACTTGGGCTTCGAGTTCCTTGATTTGCTTGGCCATTTCCGGCAGCCGGGCCGTATAGGCGAACGACCGCAGGGCGTCCTTGAGCGGGATTGCGGGCGCACCGGCGACGGAGGTGTCGGCGGGAATGTCGTTCATCACACCGCACATTGCGCCGAGCTGAGCGTTGTCGCCGATGGTGAGATGACCGGCGACGCCGGCCTTACCGGCCATCGTCACATGATGGCCGACGACGACGGAACCGGCGATGCCGACCTGCGCGACGAGCATGCAGTCGCGGCCGATCTTGGCGCCGTGGCCGATGGCGATGAGATTGCTGAACTTCGTTCCCGCGCCGATGATGGTGCGGCCGAGCGTTGCGCGATCGATGGAGCAGTTCGCGCCGATCTCGACGTCGTCGGCGATCTCGACGATGCCGATCTGCGGAATCTTGTGCCATCGTCCCTTGACGGGCGCGTAGCCGAGACCGTCCTCGCCGATGACCGACCCGGCATGGAGGGTGACGCGGTTCCCCAAAATGCTGCCATCGTAGATGACAACGTTAGGATAAAGGATGCAGTCGTCGCCGATGCGGCAATCGCGGGCGATGTAACAGCCGGGGTAGATCACGACGTTTTTGCCGATCTGGACGTTCGCGGCAATGGTGACCTGATGATGGATGTTCGCGCCGGGGCCGATCTTGGCGGAGGGGTCGATGACCGCATGTGCGTCAGTGCCGCTTTGCGGATGTTGCCGATAGCCGTGAACGTGGACCATAACGGCCGTGACGGCCGCGTAGGGGTCCGTCGTACGGAGGACGGTCATTCCGTTGGGGATTACCTGTTCCTTGGAGACGATGACCACCCCGGCGCGGGTCGTCTGGAGGGCCTTTTCATATTTGGCGTTGGAAAGGAAGCTGATTTCGTCGGGGCCGGCCTCTTCGAGGGTAGCGACGCCGACGATCCGACGCTGGGCGTCGCCCTCGATCTCACCGGGCATCTGGTACGTGGCGAGGATTTCAACGATCTGGGTTAGTCGATAGGGCATAGGCGGTGACCACCCCGTCCGGTCGCCTCGGCGACTCGACCAGGCGAGCCGCGGCTGCATCCGCGAGGCGAAGGCCCGATTATGCGTGCCGGTAAACGGCTGTCAATCGCGGCAAACGGCTTCGCCGGGCCATGGATCAAAGTCGGTCAGCTTCACCTCCGTAGGACGCGACCGCCGCTATAATACGGCACTTTAATTCCTCGGTTAGCACATCATTGTCATAGCGAGCTTGAGTTGGCACTCGGACCTATCGTCATCGTCGAAGATGAAAAGCCCATCCGGCAGGGCATCGTGGAGATCCTGCGGAGCGCGGGCTATCAGCCGATCGAAGCCGCCGACGGACAAGCGGGACTCGCCGCGGCGCGGCGGCAGGATGTTCGGCTCGTCCTTCTCGATCTCCTCCTGCCGAAGCTCGACGGAATGGACGTCTTGAAAAAGCTGCGGACCACGCACCCGACGCTGCCGGTGATCATCCTGACCGCGCGAGGGACGGAGGAGGAGCGAGTCGCGGGCTTGAAGGCCGGGGCGGATGATTACGTCGTAAAGCCGTTTTCCGCGCGGGAGCTTATGGCGCGGGTCGAGGCGGTGCTTCGCCGGAGCGCGGAACGGCCGACGGCGGTGCAACGACTGCGCGACGGTCGCCTTCTGGTCGATCTGGCGAGGCGGGAATTCCATGCAGGCAAAGGACCGCGACAGGCCCTGTCGGAGACCGAGTGCTCGATTTTGGTGCATCTCGCGGCGAATGCCGGACGAGCGATTTCCCGGGAAGAGTTGCTGGCGCGAGTGTGGGGCGTGGGTAGGGGAGTGGAGACGCGAACGATCGATATGCACGTTGCGCGGCTGCGGGCCAAGCTGACGACGGCCACGGGCGAGGACGGGGAGCGATACATCGTCACGGTTCGCGGCACGGGGTATATGATCGGAGCCGATTGGGTGGTGGAAGAGACCGGGGCCGCCGGGCCGTTAGGAGAATCGCCATGACGCTGCCGCGGACGACCCGTCGCCATGCCGCCGTCGCGTTGGCGCTGATTTGGACGCTCGTCGCGGGCGGGCTGGCGTGGGCGACGCGTTCGGCGATCCGGCTCGATCGACTCGAGGCGCGGGCCGCGCGAGATGAAACGAGTGAAGTGCGACGGGAGCGCGCTCTGAGATTGATGGAAGCGGTGGTGGCGCCGGTCATCGATCAGGAGTCGACGCGCCCGTACGATCATTTCAAGTCATTCTATATCCCCGCACATGCGCGGGATCGGGTGGACGGTTCGGATGCGAGCGATCGAGTCGTCGTGCCGTCGCCGTTGCAAACGCTGAAGGGGCCGGATTGGGTCCTGCTTCATTTCCAGGGCTCGGATACGCAGGGGTGGAGTTCGCCTCAACTTGAACAGGGAGCGGGTACGGCCATGCCGGCAGGCGCGATTTCGGCGGCGGAGCGCGAGCGACAGGCGACCGCTGCCAACTGGTTGGCCGCGCTCAAGGAGCGATATACGCCTCTCGCCATGCTCTCGATGCTCGAAGAAGCGCTAGCCGCCGACCTTGCGAGTCGAAGCTTTTCGGCTTCTTCACGATGGGACAGCGGCCCTCGTTCTCGCCGGACCGATCAAGAAAGAAGCGCCGTGCACGGCGAGGCGGCGGATTTTTATCGGCGCAGCGCGCGGCTGCTCCAAATGCAACGCGAGCATCTTCCGCTGTATCAGTGCGAGCCGGAGACGGTTGCGTTGGAGAACCTGGACGCCGTGGAAGTTGAACCGGGTCAGAAGACGAGCGGCGCGTGTGTGCAAGTCTCTCGGACCATGATGACGCCGGTTTGGCTGGACCTGACGCTCGACGGCCGGCAACAGTTCGCGCTGCTTCGATCGGTGTCAGTGGAGACCAGCGCCTATTGCACGCTCCAAGGCGTGCTGATCGATTGGGAGAGGCTTCGCGTGGCGCTGGAAACGGAGATTCACGACCTCTTTCCCCAAGGGCGCGTGGTTCCCGTCAAGATCAGCGAGTTCGCGGAACGCAAACCGCAACATGGGATGATGCAAAGAATCCCTGTGCGGCTGGAGTCGAATGAGGCGGCCGTCGGTGCTCCGAAGATCGCATCAACGGCCTTTCTCGTGGGCCTCTCCGTGGCGTGGGGCGCGACGATCCTGGCGCTCGCGGCGATTTCCTATGGGACGATGAAATACGTTTCCTATTCCGAGAGGCGGATGCAATTCGTCGCCGCCGTCACGCACGAATTGCGGACGCCGCTGACGTCGTTTCAACTTTACAGCGATCTCTTGGCCGAGATGCCGTCGGAGGACGGCGAGAAACGGCGGCAATACGCCCAAACGCTCGGGATGGAGTCGAAGCGTCTGGCGAGGCTCGTCGAAAACGTGCTCGCGTATTCGCGGGTCGGCGACCAAACACCGAAACTTAGTTCGCAGACCGTCTCGCCGCAGGCGGTCTTGGAAAGCGCCGCCTCGCTGACCGCCGGGCAATGTATGGAATCCGGAAAACAGCTTGTCGTTGAGAACCGATGTCCGCCCGAGATGATGTTGCATACGGACCCGCAGTTCGTCGTGCAGATTTTGGCGAATCTTCTGGAGAACGCTTGCAAGTACAGCGGCGACGCCCCGGACCGTCGAGTTTGGCTTTCCGCGTCGCCGACGACCGGCGGGGTGACGTTTGAAGTCGACGATGCCGGTTTCGGGGTGCCGCCGCGAAACCGTCGCGCGGTTTTCGAGCCTTTTCGGCGCGGCCGTGCCGAGCCGCAGCGGCGATCGAGCGGCGTCGGGTTGGGCTTGTCCCTGTCGCGCTACTGGGCTGAGTGCCTGGGCGGCAGTTTGTCGCTCAAGAAGAGCGCCCGAAACGGCACGCACTTTACGTGCTTTTCACTGACGGTGCCGAGCCAGTTGCCGGAGAGTCGGCGGAACGCGGTGGTTTGAGCGTTTTTCAGACAAATGGACCTCACCGGTAAAATGCCGGCGCAAGATCTACCACTCCAAATCTTCTTCCTTTGGCGGCGGGATCCAGTTGGACGTGAAGGTGTGGCGCAGGTATTTCAAGATCGCCTCCCGGCGCTGGTTGTCGGACCAGTCAGCCTGACGCTGCACCCACGCGATGAAGACGGGGTTGCCGCGGGTAATCTCAAAAGCCTTGGCGAAACTGTCCTTGAACATCGACGCGGCTTTGCGGGCCTGCTCGACGGTCCATTGCGGCCGCTTCTTACGTAAGCCCCCGGCGCCGACCTCAATGCCGCACTCCACCGCCAGTTCGTGAGACGGCGCGGCAGTCGCCCAGACGGCGTCAGGGACGTTGAGCCGCATCACTTGCAGCTTGCGCTTCGGCAATGTCTGCGCGCTGGCCTTGACGGACGGCCCTTCGGGGATGCCTTCTGACGCCATCTGTTTGCGAAGTTCGGCAACGCTCTTGGCGTGCCGCGGTTGGGTCACCATGATCGAGGGATCGTATTCGAGGATATACGCGTCTTCGAGCGTTGGAGCGATCGGCGGGTCGGACGGGTCCATGACGATGACGACGCCTTTTTCCAGCTCGCGCTTATAGTTTCGTTTGATGTAGTTCTTTACCTCAGTAATCCATCGGTCGGCCTCACCGGCGGCTTCGTCGTTTCTTGCATAGATGTACGCCTGCGGCGTGTGGTAGAGCTTTCGGCCGTTGAACTCGGCGGGCACGTCCTTGGGCGTTTCGAGAATGACCTTCGGCGGCTGCGGCCCGCAACCAGCGACCATGCCCGAATAGAAGCCAAGGAAAAGTGCGAATCGAATACCCAATGTTTGCTTCATGTTGAATCGCGCGCGTTTCTCGGTTGCACGCTCGCTTGAAGAGCGCCCGCTTATGGTAGGTTTCCTTGAAAAGTAGGCAAGACCGTTGCGCATGGTTTATCCCCGGCGACGTCAGATCGCATCCGGTCCGGACCAGTGCCGCACCATGGCGAAATAGGCCAGGCTCCAGCCGATGCAGGCAGGCGTCGCCCATCGACGCCATCCGCGAGTGAGCCATGGCGCGGCGACGACCAACCAGACCGGCAGGTAGTCGAGTGCGAATCGATAATAACCGTATTGTACGAATCCGGTGTTGTGATAGAGAAGGTGCCCGCAGACTACGGGGGTCGAACAAAGCATAGTGATTCGCGCGGCGGGGTCGCGCCACCATGCGCGGAAGCCTATCCATACGAGGATTGCCAGCGGCGTGCTCAGCCACAGGCCGCCGCCTTCCGGGGACGGTTTCCAACCAAGATGTCCGGACTCATCGCGGCCCCAAGGCACGGCGATGTTCATGTAATAGGTATTGGTCGGCAAAAAGTGATACGAGAAGAGCCCATGGGCGCGGACGTTCATCGCCGCTTGTGTGTTGCGGCCGTGGTAGATCAATTCGTATCCGCTCTCCCAGGGGCTGCCGAACTTCGCCCAGTTCAGCGCCATCGGCACGCCGGCCATCACCGCGAGTCCGATCGCTAGAGTCAGAAGCCGCGATCGGAATTTCCCCGCGCTGGCCATAACAACGCTGGAGGACGGCGTTGAAGCGGACAAGGCTCCATGGATGACGGCGATGGCGAACAACCCGGTGAGCTGGCGGGTCCACGCGCAGACGAGCAAAGCCGGAAGCATCACCCACAGTCGCCGTCGTCCCAAGACCTCGCCAGCGAGTACGAGCAAGCCGATTTGGGAGAGAAGGTGATTGACGTGGTGGAAGTCATCTCTTCTTGCTGCGGCGATGCACGGCATGACGGCGGTTCCGCCGAGCCATCCGAGCGTGAGCAGGGCCGCCCAACCGGCGCTGCCGGTGCGTTGCAGAAAAACTCGGTAGCCGATGACGGGCAAAGGCAAGGCGAAGATCAGCAGCGGGGCGAGACGGAATTCCGGCATGGCTTCGTCCCGACAATAGGGCGCTTCGAGAACAAAGCCGATAATCGATTGCAGCGGTGGATAGACGTTGAACACCTTGGCTTGATCCGCAATCTGGGCCGTGTCCCAGAGCCAGTAGCGCAGATCGAGCCGCCCGTGCCACCAGGCCCAGCCTTCTTGGAATTGGGGGTTGTACCGCACGGTCGCCAGCCATTTGAACCAGTCGCCCTGCATTTGCTGAAAGGCTTCGAGAACGAAAAACATGGCGGCGAACCAGAGCAGTTGCCGCAACCAGGGGGTTGCTGAGTCGCCGAGATTCGTAAGGCGCGGTTCTGAAGGGAGCGAGGACATCGTTGGAAGATTAGCGGATCAGGCGTAGGCGGTCTTGGGGTCCGATTAGCGATCGAGTTCCGCCGCGATGATGTTCAAACTGCCGAGGACGGCGACGACATCGCTGATGCAATGCCCCACGACGAGCTTCGGGAAGCATTGATAGTTGATGAAGCTCGGCGGGCGGCAGCGGGCGCGGTAGGGGGCGTTCCCGCCGTCGGAGGCAAGGTAGAAGCCGAGTTCGCCGTTGGCCGTCTCGTTGGCGCCGTAGGCCTCGCCGA
>CAYMXF010000175.1:0-7133 GCA_964393935.1 uncultured Planctomycetaceae bacterium | reverse complement strand
TGCAACGGCAACGGAATGCCGGACGAGTGCGATCTGGCGCTGCCCGGGGGCTGGGGCAGCTTGGATTGCAACACGAACGGGATTCCCGACGAGTGCGACATCGCGTCGTGCGAGGGCGACCCGGCGTGCGGGGATTGCAACGAGAACGGCATCCCGGACGGCTGCGACATTGCCGCGGAGGTCAGCGAGGACGCCAACACCAACGGCATTCCCGACGAGTGCGAAGGCGAAGAGATGATGGGCGGTGGCTCGCAGATGATGATGGGCGGCGGGGAAGGCGAGGGGGAGTCCTCATGGGATGAGGAGGCCGCGTGGGAGGCGTACTACGAATGGACGGCGGCGCAGTGCTGGGGACCGGCCTGTGAGACCCCGACCGACGTGCAGTTCGCCGCGATGGTCGCGAAGCTGCAGGAACTCGGCCTGCCGGTCTCGGGACGGCCGACGGGGCCGTAAATCGCTGATAGGTCAAAGCCAGGGCCGAGAACGGATTCTCGGCCCTGCATTAGACTGCCATCCGAATCAGGAAGCCCGGTTCGGGACTTCGATCCACTTGGTGACCTTGGCCGCGGACTCAGTGACGGTCAGCATCTTCGGAATGACCGTCGATCCGATCGTCGTCGACGTACTGGACGGCACCAGGGTCTTCGTCACTACTCCGCTTTGGAAATAGACCTTGACTTGATAGGTCGCCGACGGCGTTACCCCGCCGAAATGCGCCCAGAGCGGCTCGGTTCCGCCGAAGCCTCTGGCCAAGCCGATGTCCCTGCGGGCCAGCAAAGTCGTCCCGGTCGAGTTCCACAATTCGACCCGCGTGCCGATGGCGGCCTTGTTGGTCTTGCCCGATCCGCCGCCCAAGACGCGCACCTTGAGGTAATTGCCGTTATTCGTGCGGTTTTCTAATAGCACGGCGGCGCCGTTCTCGCGCGTCAGGCAGAGGTCCAGATCGCCGTCGTTGTCGTAATCGACGAAGACCGCGTCGATGAAGGCGCCGGACATCGTCGTCCCCTCGGCGACGCGCAGAAACGTGCCGTTGCCCTGGTTATGATAGAGGTAGTTGTTTCCGTTCGGCCCCGCGATAAATGGGTCCGGATACCCGTCGTTGTCGTAATCGCCCCAGGCACAGCTCCGCGTGCCGGGCTTGTCCGGCGTGTAATCGACGCTGCTATTGAGATTGAACCCGGCGGAGGAAGTGACGTTGGTGAAGTTGCCGCTCCCACTGGTCCAGTTGCGATCGTTTCGCCACAAGTAGCCGGTGCACGTCTCATCGTAGCGGGGGCAGAAGAGGTCCAGATCGCCGTCGTTGTCGTAGTCCGCCCATGCCGACCCGATCTTCTTGGTGCTGCCGGTGGTTACGCTGATGCCGTAATTGTTTCGCGTATAAGTTCCAGTGCCGTCGGAGACGAACAGCTTGCCGCTGCTGTAGTGGTAGAAGAAATCGAGCAGCTTATCGTTATTAACGTCTCCGGCCGAGCAATAGTCGCCGTCGCCGTAATCACCGCCGGCGTTCAAACCATCGCCGGAACTATTGGACTCGGTCAGGGCAGGGGACATGCTGCCCGTGTGCCGGCCGATCCAGTTATTGTTCCCGCTGAACATGACCACGTCGCACCAGCCGTCGCCATTGACGTCGGCGCCGGCCATGCCTTCGCTGTTCGAGGGGCTGGAAAATCCGAGATTGTCCGAATTGGTGAAGCTCGCCGAACCGTTGTTCAGGCGGCAACTCTCCGTGTCGGGACCACCGGCGCATCCCGTCCAGAAATCAATGTCCCCGTCGTTGTCGATGTCGAGGAGGGCGAATTGTCGCCGAAGATCCCCCAGCGAACTGCCCGTGAAGCTCGAGCCGGAGTTGTTGTTGATCAAGAGCCGGGTCGTGTTGCCGCTCAGGATCGCGTCCAAATCTCCGTCGCCGTCGAGATCGGCCCAGTGAATCCCGCCGCCGTACGTGTCTGCGCTGGTGCTGTTCTGCACGTTGAAGCCCTTGGTCGAGGAGACGTCAACAAAAGTGGCGGTCTTGAAGGATACGTTATCGATTCCCCATGACTCGTTATCCAGTGCCTCACTTAGGGAGCCGGTGAAGGAGAGCCTCGTCACCGTGCCGGTCGCGGTGAAGACGACCTCCACCTTGCGGTAAATCGCGTCCTGGTAGCCGGAATCGTATCCGTAGTTTCCCAACTGGTCGTAGGGATAGGGATACGTCATACCGTACGCCGGCCACTCGTGGACGAAGGTGTTGTGGAAGACCTGCGTCCCGTTGGTGCTCACATTGAAGTAGTCCGGCCCGTAGGTCGCGTCGTTGCCCTCCCAGGAGTCGACGCAATACAAATCGAACGACAGGCTGTAGGGCGTTCCGATGGTCGTGTTCAAGGCCAGTTTCGCCGTCGAGTTATTGAAGCGGCCGAGAAACGTCGTATACGTCCCGTTCGTCGAGGTGGTCGTCGACGACCACTCCGGCCCGACCGTCGATTGGAAATCGGTGACGTACGGGATATTCGCCGGCACGAGCGGAGTGGCGGGGGCGGCGATCATGAACATCTCGGTTGCTGCCAGTCCGCCGTGCGTGCCCTCGATCTGCGTCTTTGACGACATGCTGGACCCGTTCCACCGCATCAACTCAATGTCGGTGCCGTTGTCGGACGCCGCGATGAAGATTTCGCCTGAAGCAGTGCTCGTGCGAAGCTCCACCGTTCGCCCTTGGTTCCCCAGGTCTGTCCCGGTCTGTTCCGAGGACCAGGACGAGCCGTTCCAGGTGCGGTAGCGCAGGCGGGTCTGACCGTTTTCGACATACGCCAGGAGGGCATTCGTGCCTTCAGGCTGGTAGGTGAGGTCGAAATACCGTCGGTCGTGGCCGGGGACGCTCGTTTCGACCTCCGAGTTGGACCCCCACGACGAGCCGTTCCATGCATTCATGTTCATGTCGTTGGTACTGTCCAGGCCCGCGAAGAGGATTTGATCGCTGCTGGGATCGCTGGCCATGCTGATCCACCAGGGCGCCCCGCCCGTACTCGGCAACGAGCCTTCGGACGACCATGTCGTGCCGCTCAGAGTGCGATAGCGCGGCTGGCTGGAACCTGATTCGCCGTAGACGAGCAGACCGTCCCCCGAAAGGGATTCAAAAGCGAAGCTGAAGCATTCGTCGTCATTCGACGGTGTGGTATTCTCGATAGTGGTCCACCCCTGCCACGACGAGCCGTCCCAGATATTCGCGGAAATGACCGGGTCGTTGCCGCTGACTTGACCGAGCGTAATCATCACGATCTGGTCGCTGTTGGGGTTGGGGTAGAGCGAGATATAGTCGTTACCGCTGATACCTGAGCGGCTCGATGTCGATGCGGAGGAAAGCGTGGTCCCATTGTAGGTCCGATAGCGGAAGGTATTCGCCGCGCGGTCATAATAGACGATCAGCGCGTCGCCGGTCGACTGCTCGTAGGCGATGTCGACGTTCCGGTTGTTGAAATCGTCCGCATCGGTGCAGACCTCCGTGACGCTGGACCAGGAAGTTCCGTTAAAAAAAGTGACGTTGACGTCGTTGTTACCGTCGAACGTCAGGCACGCTGTTTCATTTCGCGTTGGACAGTTTCGCAGAATTACCCAATAGGCGTTGGCCCCCACGGACGAGATGCTCGTCCCCGAACTCCACGCGCTGCCGTTCCACGTCGCATACTTCGGAGTATTGCTGCCGCTGACGCTGTACACGATCATCGTGGATGAGGTGGAATCCGCAACGGCCGCCGGCGAAGCCATTAGGACGACCGCAACAATAGGCATCCACCGAAGAAAGCAACAGAATCTCAACATGGAATGCCCCCAAGATTGCCTACGTTTTTGAGCGGGCAATGAATAGCGGACGTTATGCTTCAAGCAGCGTGCTGACTCTTTATTCGTCAAATATCCGATTCAAAATCCCTTACAGCAATACGTTTGCGGCCTATCGGACGCTGTGACGGGGGGGGCACTGTGACACTCCCGCCCGGCATTTTTGTTCTTGACCCCCCATTAGGAGTCCGATACACTACAGGGCTCGGCGTATTCCTCACGGGCTTGTTTCCCGACTGTTCTCCCTCGGAGATGCGGACCGCTGGTGCCCGCCGCAAGGCAGGCTGTGTTCGGTTCACGGTCGGAGTCAGCCCCGCGACGAACGGCGCAGGGTGCGCCCGCCGGACTTGATGGAGTGAATAACACATGCGTGCGGCAACGTGTGCCAGTGGCCAGGATGAGAATGATTCGATGAGTGCGTCACCTCTTTCACAAATAAGAAACGTGGGCATCTCCGCCCACATCGATTCCGGCAAGACCACTCTGACGGAGCGGATGCTCTTTTACGCCGGTCGCATCCACAAGATCGAGGAGGTCAAAGGCGGCGGCGACGGCGCGACCATGGACCACATGGATCTTGAGCGCGAGCGAGGGATCACGATCACCTCCGCCGCGACCCAGGTCGGCTGGGACGACGCCTTGATCAACGTCATCGATACGCCCGGCCACGTCGACTTCACCGTCGAAGTCGAACGATCGCTGCGCGTCCTGGACGGCGCGATCCTGGTCCTCTGCGGCGTCGCCGGCGTCCAATCGCAATCCATCACGGTCGACCGCCAGATGAAGCGCTACCAGGTGCCGCGCATCTGCTTCATCAACAAGCTCGACCGCCAGGGCTCTGATCCCGTCAACGTCGTTAAGGGCCTCGAAGGAAAGCTCGATCTCCCCACGATCCAATTGCAGCTTCCGATCGGCCTGGGCAACGCGTTTGAAGGCATCATCGATCTGATCCGGATGAAGGCCGCCTACTTCGACGGCGACAACGGCGAGAAAGTCCGCTGGGAGGAAATCCCCGCGCCCATGAAAAACGAGGCCGCCGGCGCCCGCACGGGAATGCTCGACGCCCTCAGCCTCTACGACGACGAGCTATTGGCGATCATGCTCGATGAAAAGCCCGTGCCCGAGGAACTGATCCACGTCATCCTTCGCCGCGGCACGATCTCGGGGCAAATCGCTCCCGTTCTCCTCGGCTCGGCCTACAAGAACAAGGGCGTCCAGCTTCTGCTCGACGCGATCGTGCGCTATCTGCCGTCGCCGCTCGACCGGGAAATCTTCGCGCTGGACCTGGATAACGAAGAGGCCGAGATTCCGTTGGAAGCCAATCCCGACGGGCCGCTCGTCGCACTCGCCTTCAAACTGGTCGATGAATCGTTCGGTCAGCTTACTTTCATGCGCGTCTATCAAGGCAAGATGGTCCGGGGCGAACGCTACATCTGCACCCGCACCCGCAAGCCGCAGCGGTTCAGCCGCATCGTCCGTATGCACGCCGACGAGCGCCAGGACATCGACTCGGCCGAGGCCGGCGACATCGTCGCCGTCGTGGGGCTCGACTGCGTGTCCGGCGACACCTTCTGCGACGAGGGCGCGAACTTCACGATGGAATCCATGCACATCATGGATCCCGTCATTTCGCTGGCCGTCAGCCCCGCCAAGACCGCCGATCGTGACAAGTTCTCCAAGGCCCTGTCGAGATTCTCCAAGGAAGACCCGACGTTCCACGTTTCTTCCGACCACGAGACCGGCGAGACGCTGATCTCCGGCATGGGCGAATTGCATCTGGATATCTACTGCGAACGAATCCGCCGCGAGTACAAGGTCGAGTTGACCGTCGGTCAGCCGAAAGTCAGTTACCGTGAATCCCCGTCGCAGGCCGTCGACTATAACTACAAGCACCGGAAGCAAACCGGCGGCGCCGGCCAATACGCCCACATCGTCGGCCGGTTGGAGCAGCTACCGGAAAATCACGAAACCGGCTACGAATTCGAGAACAAGGTCTTCGGCGGCCGCATCCCGACCGAGTACATTCCCTCGGTGGACAAAGGTTTCCACTCCATGCTCACCAAGGGCCCGTTGGCGGGTTTCCCGATCACCGGCGTGAAGATGATTCTCGAAGACGGTTCGTCGCACGCGGTGGACTCCTCAGACATGGCCTTCCAAATCTGCGCCCGCGACGCCTTCCGGGAGGCCTTCCTGGACAGCAAACCGATCCTGCTCGAGCCGATCATGAAGGTCCAAGTGGAGACGCCCGCCGAGTTTCAAGGGCCGATCATCGGCGACCTGTCCGCCCGCCGCGGCTTGGTCATGGGCACCGAGTCGCGCGGATCGCTGACGGTCATCGACGCCGAAGTGCCGTTGGCCCGAATGTTCGGCTACGCCACCGACGTCCGCTCATATTCGCAAGGAAAAGCGAGCTTCACGATGGAATTCTTGAAATACAAGCGCGTCCCCGCGGCGATCCAACTCGAAATCGTCGAGACAGCGAGGAAAGCCAAGAAATAGTGAACGGTAACGGAGGAACCGCGATAGGCGCG
Source organism: uncultured Planctomycetaceae bacterium (assembly GCA_964393935.1). GTDB lineage: Bacteria > Planctomycetota > Phycisphaerae > UBA1845 > UTPLA1 > DATEMU01. The sequence goes on along the minus strand of CAYMXF010000175.1, from coordinate 789 downwards.
ATTTCCTCTTTCGCTATTCGCCATTCGCAATTCGTCATTTTTTCCGGAGGATTGCCCCCATGCACGAACGTTTCAGCGACCGCGCCCGCCGGGCGATGGCCCTGGCCAACCAGGAAGCCATCCGTTTGCACCATGAGTATCTTTCTCCCGACCATATCCTGCTCGGAATCCTGTCGATGGGCTCGTGCGTCGCCGCCCTGGCACTGCGGAACCTGGGCATCGATCTGGAGGCGATCCGCAACGACATCAACAAGAGCACCGCGCTCGGGAGCAAGGAACTGCAACAAACCAAGATGGCCCAGAGCGCCGACACGCGCCAGGTCATTCAATTCGCCATTGACGAGGCCCGCAAGCTCGGCCACAAGTACGTCGGCACGGAGCATCTCTTGCTCGGCATCCTTCGCGAAGGACGGAACATCAGCGCCCAGGCCTTATCGAAGCGCGGCGTGAAGATCGAACAACTCCGCGAGGAAGTCCTCACGCTCCTGCGATCCAGCACCAGCGATGACCACGCCCGCGCCGGCACCGGTCACGACGGCCTGGAATGGATGCACCAGCAGGAACTCGCCAAGGCCTTCCGCTCGCCGACCTTCTGGCACCGCCTGATCCTGGCGGTCGATTCGGCCAACCGCCTGGGCCACGGCGAGGTCGCGGACGAGCACCTGCTCATGGCCCTGCTGCGCGAGCCCGACAGCTTCGTCGCCCAGATGCTGTCGGAAAAGGGCGTGACGGTCGACTGGGTCCGCGACCGCGTCACCCGCGCCTCGGCGATCTAACTCCCCCTCTCCC
>CAYMXF010000174.1:1655-7133 GCA_964393935.1 uncultured Planctomycetaceae bacterium | reverse complement strand
GCCTGATTCTTATAAGCTTCGGTGAGATCTTTTTCGGACACTTCGCCCAACATCAGAAGCTGTTGGACGGGACCGACCGCTCCGAAGACGTAGCGGTCCTGGGCGGGGAATTCGCTGACGGCCTGTCGGGCGATCTCCGCGCCTCGGCGGCACATTTCAGTAATGCGGTCGGGCGTTTGGTTCTTGATTTCCGGGCGTTGGGCGAGCGCCAAGAAGTTGGCCGCTTCGGTATTGGTGACGAGGACCTCGGCGCCGGCGTCGAGGAAGGCTTCGGCGACGTCGCGGACCCATTCGGGTCGTCCGAGGTTGGCGAGTTCGCAGAAGTCGGGCCGGTTCCAGCCGCGGGCCACCAGCTCGCCGTGCAGATCGCCGTCGGCGATGAGGAGGCTGTTTCGACATCGAGCCAAGTCCAAGGGCATTGGCGCATTGTAGTGGTCAGTGGCTAGTGGATAGTGCTCAGTGATCGGAATGAGACGCGGGGGTTATGGGGGCTTGGTGCTGCGGCGTAATGATTCTCGGGGGTGGGGACGGTGCCCATTGCACCGGCTAAGAGCCGGTGCCACAGCGGGGATTATCGACCGCGGCGATTATTCGAGATGCGATAACGGTCGGGGGTGGATTTTTTGGGTGTGTCTACCGAATACTTATAAAGCGGCTGGCCCTTTTGGAGGCGAGCCGGTGGAAGTGCTCCTGGAGAAATTCCCATGCACGCCCGCCGGTCCTCCGGAGGGGAGCACGCCCGCTCTCCTCAAGTCTGTCATGTTCCCTGCGAATCGGCTCGCGGTCGTCGCGACACCGAGCCAGTTCGTCGGCCAAGTCATCAACGGCCGGCAGAGGCGTCGGCCGCTACTCAGCGGCTCCTAGCCGGTGCGACTCGGACTCACCGGCTGGAAGCCCGCCACGGCGGATCTTTGACCGGTGCCACACTTGCTCCGCGGCTCCTTGGACAGTTGTTCGAGTCGCTCGTCATCGTCGGCGCCATCGTTTTGCTCGTCGGCTTTGTGACGGGTTGTGGGACGACGCTCTTGCCGAGCGATGAGAACGCGGCGCGTTCACCGCTGGTCGACGGCGAGGTTCCGCCGGTGCTGAGCCCGGTCTATGAGGACGGCATCGATAACAGTGAATTCGCGTCCGCGCAGCCCGCGACGTTGCCGGCGGACGGGGAGATCGTGATCGAAGGCACGATCGACGCCCAGGGCGACATTGATATTTACGCGCTGGGACCGGCGACGGCGGGCGACGTGATCGTCGCGGACGTGACGGGGCATGACGGCCTCAACACCGTCGCGGCGCTCTTCGACGGATACCAGGACCTGATCGACGCGAACAACGATCGAGCGTACTACTCCGGGAACCTGAACCCGTACACTTCGCAGGTCGTGCGGGAGGATTCGCCGAATCTATTTCTGGGGGTAGCCGTTTCGTCGGCGACGAATTTCGCGTCAAACTCTGGGCAATACGCCACCGGTTCGTATAGCGTTCGTTTGAACCGTCGGCCGGGGGGGACGGTCACGCCGCCGAGGCCGCAAGTAGTCTGGCTGGACTTCGAAGGAGGAGAGAGCGTCCGGATCGCGATGGAGCCGGTCGTCGTCATGCACGCGTTCAGCGCGGAGGCGATGTCGAGCCGGTTCGAGGGCCAGACGGAGAACATCATTGATATGCTTATCGCGCAGATGCGGCGGGACCTCGCGGCGTACAACGTGACGCTGTTGGACAGCCGGCATGACAACCGCCCGACGGAGGCGTACTCGAAGCTGTACTTCGGGAACTACAACGCCAGCTACCTGGGGCTGGCGGATAGCGTCGATACCGGAAACGTCATGTTGGCCCAGGAGGCGATCATTTACTCGGAAGACATGACGATGTTTGAAAGCCTCCAGCCGACGGTAGAGGAAGCGGCGCAGGCGCTGGCGAACACCGCCGCGCACGAGCTGGGACATCTACTGGGCCTGGAGCATACGTCGGAGCCGGGCGACTTGATGGCCACGGCGTCCTCGGCGCGGCAGATCCTGGAGTTGGACGCGGAGTATCGTCGCAGCCGGCTGGAACGGACGATCTTCCCGGCGGGGTGGCAGAACGAGTCGTCGCTGCTCTTGCTGAACGTCGGGAGAAATCCGACGGAGAACGGCCGGTGGCGGTTGGACGATCTGGTTCCGGCGTCGAACCCACAGGCGGCGATGCGCGACTCGCTGGGGATGCAGGATATCTCGTTTTCGATGTGCGGACGATGCGCGGGGGACAACTGCCCGCCATCTCAATAGTGTGAAGTTCTCACGCGGAGGCGCAGAGCACGCAGAGACGAAAAAATGCTCGCTGGGTTAGTAAGAGAAGCGGAGGGGTTCGAGGAAGCGGGCGGCGAGGCCGAAGCGGCGGATGGCGAGGGTGCCTCGCTCCTGGATGGGATCGACACGAAGAATCTCGGCCTGGGTGGTGGCGCGGCCGGGGTAAGGTGAGACGCCTTCGGCGGCTGGGATGGTCAGCTCCACATCGAGGCGGTCACCAGGGCGGAAGTCCGCGGAATCCAATTCGAAGTAAAGGCCGCCGGTTCCGACGTTCTGGCTGATCGTACGGACGATGTAGGCGCCGTCGTCGCGGGATTGGCGGAACTCAACCGGCAGACGGATTTCGAGGCGCTGATGGCGTCGCCGCTCAGATGGCGGAGCCTGCTCGTTTTTCGCCGCGTTCACCGCACTCGACCCTCTCCCGGATTCCGACGCGTTCGACGACCGGTCGCTTATCCTGGCAAGGAGAGTGCCACGCTTTAGCATTGTCATAGGGGGGAGTCGAGTTAACCCGGTCATCATCCTGTTCTTATAAAACATTCGAGCACCCGCGATGTGGTGGGTTCGAACAATGCGGGGCGTTGACATTCCGCCACGTTACCGGCGGCGAATCGGCGACGGCGGCTGTTAGCTCTCGTCCGGAGCGAACCTTGGGGCCTTGTTTGTTTTCGGCAACACGAACCGGAAACTAGAGATTAGAAACCGGAAACAAGGCCGGAAAGGAGTCCAGCGACGCGTGAGCGGGATTATTGGGATTGCCGGAGGAGGCCGGATCGGAATGCGAGCTGGACGAGTTCCGCGACGGAAGCGGCGCGGACCTTGGCCATGAGGTGGGCGCGGTGGACCTCGATGGTTTTCTGGCTAAGGCCGAGTTCCAAGGCGATGGTCTTGCTGGACTTACCGGCGGCGACTCCGAGCATCACGGTGCGTTCGCGGGACGAGAGGGCCTCGATGCGTTGGGAGAGGTCGGCTTCTCCCGCTTTTTTAGCGCGGTTCTTGGCATCCCGTTCCATCGCGAGGTTGACCTGATCGAGCAAGAGCTGGTCGCTGAAGGGTTTCTCGATGAAGTCGATGGCGCCGCTTTTCATTGCACGGACGGCCATGGGGACGTCAGCATGTCCGGTGAGGATGATGATGGGGATTTCGCATCCGCTCGCGCGAAGCTTTTCCTGCAATTCGAGCCCGCTCATGCCGGGCATTCGCACGTCGAGCAGAAGGCAGCCGGGGGCGTCGGAGTTGTAGGCGTCGAGGAATTCTTGGGCGGAGGCGAAGGCTTCGAGACGGAGTCCGACGGACTCTGCCAGCCAACGCAAGGAATCGCGCACGCCGCGGTCGTCATCGACGAGGAAGACGGTGGGCTGCGACTGGGAACTGTGCGGGATTAGTCGCGTTTCGGAGTCCATGGAAGGCCCAAAGTATCGAAGGCATTGTACAGCCCCATGCGGACAATAACTGCTGCGAAGGCATAGGATAGCCGGTTCGCTCGTTACACTCACGTGTCGGAGCCGACTCCGTCATCAGTAGGTGTCCAGCTTCTATGTTGGCGCCGGGTTATGATTCGTAATAAAGCATTACGTCATAGGTAGTTAGGAAAACCTGTTGGGCATTCACTCCTTCGCAACAAGCTCTCGGCCTGGGTGAACACGCATGGGTCAAAGCCGAGCGATTGTTTGAGGAGGAGGTCCCGCTGAATCCAGGAGGGCTCGGCGGCGATCCGCCGATAGGTCCCGCTATCTACGTGGCGGCGGAAGGAGCAGAGCATGACCGGGATGGGGAAATCGGTGCCAAAGAGCAGCTTTTTGTGGAGCGGCTTGTTGAGGGCGAGACGGCGGAGCCAGGGGGTGCGGCCGAAGGCGGCGAGGGCGGAGATGTCGGCGTAGAGCGGCGCGTCGGCGAATTCACCGAGGAGGGCGTCGACCAGGCATCGGTGTCCGTCGGCCCTTCGCCAGGTGAAGGAGGGGGTGGCGACGTGGGCGACGATGACGGTGGGCATTTCGCCCTCGGCGCGGAGGCGGCGGAGGACCTCCAACACGGGTGCGGGGTGGGCGAACTCCATGTGCTGGCGGGCCAGCGACATTTCACCGCCGTAGTGAATAAGCAGCGGCACGCGCAGTCGCGCGGCGGCACGGAGGAAGGCGACGGTGCGGGGGTCTTCGGCGCGGATGTTCTGGTGAAGGGGCAGCCATTTGATCAGGACCGCGCCGGCGGCGACGAGTTCTTCCAACATGGACGCCGCGTCGCGATTTCCATCGGTGCGGTAGGGATGAAGGGAGGCGCCGAAGAGGAAGCGACCGGGATTCGCCGCGCACATCGCGCGGACGAGGCTGTTGGAGACGTACAGATCACCGCCGAGTTTACCGATGCGCGGGGATGGGCCGATGACGCGGCCCGCATCATCGTGGTATTCATCAAAGGCGAGAAGGACGAAACGGTCGATGCCGGGGGCGGCGGTCCAGTGGCGGTCGTAGATTCCATCTAGCACGGCGTCGAAGGCATCGCCCGGGCCGAGGCGACGGGGGATGCCGAGCCAGCGGCGGATGAAGTACCAGGTCGGACGGCTGAGCAGGCGGGGCGAGAGGTAGCTGTCCAAGCCGGGCGCGCCGAGCGCGCCGTTTTTCTCGAAACTCATTCGCGGAGTCGCCGGATCGACGCTGCGGGCGGAGTAGCCGACATGGCAATGGACGTCGATGATCATGGGCAAGTGGCTAGTGGTTAGTGGTCAGTGACTCGTGGAGGGCAGTATAACAGGCGGCATGGCAAGGATGGATTATGACGTCGTGGTGGTGGGTTCGGGGTTTGGGGGGGCGGTGTGCGCGATGCGGGCGGCGGAGGCGGGGATGCGCGTCGTCGTGCTGGAGCGCGGGGCGCGGCTGACGGCGGGGATGCGCGAGGCGATGGCCGAGGGACGGCGGCCGATCTTGCACGAGAGGGGCGGCGTTGGATTCGTCGAGCGACCAAAGGTGCGGGGACTGATGGCGGTGACAGGATCGGCCGTGGGCGGCGGGTCGCAGGTGTACACGGCCGTGACCATTCCCGCGGCGGACGAGACGTTTGCGGAGGGATGGCCGACGGGGATCGGTGCGGCGTCGATGACGTCGTATTACCGACGAGTGGAGGAAGTGATCGCGCCGACGGTGATCCCGACGGCGCCAGCGCGGACGACGGCATTGGAGTCGGCGGGGCGGGCGATGGGGGC